>NZ_JBHYYB010000001.1:0-5973 GCF_042752535.1 Kitasatospora sp. NPDC059327
GCCCGAGGTCGGGCGGCCCCGGCGCCGGTGGCCCGGTCGTCCCGGGCCGGCTACCCGACCAGGACGGCCCCGCTCACCCGTCGGCGCCGACCCGCAGGCCCTCCGCGCGGGCGGCGGCCACCATCCCGGCCCAGGACTCCACCAGCACCGCCCAGCGCTCGGCGTCCTCCCGGGCCTCGTCCAGGAGCCGCTGCCGCTGCCCGGCCACCACGTCCGCGAGCTCGGCGTACTTGCCGCCCAGCTTGCGGTAGGAGCGGTCCAGGACGTCCAGGCAGTGCTCGTTCCCGGCGCGGTCCCAGTCGACGCTGCCCCGGACCAGGTCGACGATCGGCTCGACCTTCAGCTCGTGCCGCTCGTCCAGCAGTCCGCGGCCGAGGTCGATCATCCCGCCGTAGACCGGGTACAGGTACAGCATCGAGAGCAGGAACTTGACGAATCGCAGCTGGTAGGAGATGAAGCCGGCGCCGATGCGGCGCTCGGGCGTGTAGTAGTTGACGATGTGACGCTTGTGGACGACGCCGGGCAGCCGGGAGTGGACCAGGGCGTGCAGCAGGGCGTAGTCGCAGCCGATGGTCTCGATCGAGGGCAGCAGCGGCAGCACCTCGTAGGCCCGGTGGTCCAGGGCGATGTTGCACATGTAGACGTCCCAGATGTCGGGCACGCCGAGGACGGACTCGTCGGAGCTGAACGACTCGGCGCCGGCGCCCTTGAAGGAGACGTCCACCATCGCGTCCCGGTCCTCCTCCGGCCACACCGGCGGGGTCCACAGGCGCACGATCTCGCGGTAGACGGCCGGGTCCAGCTCGTGGATCTCGCCGATGTCCACGTTGAGTTCGCCGATGAAGGAGCCGCTGACCAGCATCACCGGCTTGTCCGCGTCGGCGGGGTCGAGCTCGGAGCGGGACACGCCGGCCACCGCCTCGCCGGCCGGCCGGCCGATCGAGAGCAGCTCGTGGTGGATCGGGAACATCTTCCGGCCGTCGACGACCTGGTAGTCGAAGTCGTCGTTGCGCAGGTGGGCCGAGGTGCAGCCCAGGGCGGCGGCGCCGAGGAAGAGCCGGTTGACGCAGGACCCGTACGCGACGGCGTCCGGGAGCATCAGGTCGAGCAGCAGCGCGGGGTCGGCGCCGCCGGAGCGCTCGGCCACCCCGCGCAGGAACTCCCGCTGCTGCTCGTTGCCGAGGTGGTGGACGAACACGCCGGGGGTGGGGGCCAGGGAGGCCACGGCGTCCGCGTTCTTCGCGAATCCGGCGGCGTCCGTGGTGTCGAGGACGAGGAGGTGCACCTCGACCCCGAAGGTCGCGACGGCGTAGGCCGCCTCCTCGGCGAGGTCCACGATGGTGCCGGGGCAGGGACGCATGGTGGGCAGGGCGAGGCAGACTCGTTGCATGGTGCTGGGTTCTCCGTCTGATCGTCAGATGGGTGAGAGGAGGGGTCAGTTCAGCTCGGAGCGGGGTTCCGGCCGACGGCTCCGGCCGGTCGGCCACCGGGGAGTGGACCGCTCGTGAGGTCGGTGATCCACGGCGGGCCCGGCGGAGCGGTCTCCCCGCCGGTGGCCGCGATCGCGGCGGGACGGGCCGGTCCGGTCGGCGGGGCCGAGCAGGTCCTGCGCATGCGGCCCGTCTCCCATCGATCGTCGGATCCAGCTGCCGGTCCGAGGACCAAGGCGTGGCAGTGTCGCACGGCTCGCTCAAAGCTGCTGTGAGGCAGCCGAGTTGAGGGGGCCGGGGAGCGCCGGGCGGTGTCGGCGCCGGGTCGCGGGCCTCCGTCGGACTCCGGTGGATGACCTTGCTTCACCACGGTGGACTAGACCAACTTCGGTGTCAACGGGATGCTTTCAGGGATGGGGCGGCGCACGCCGACATTGCCCGATCGGGCAAGACCCCCTGCCCTCGGACGAACCTCGGCGGGACTCGCCGGCGCGGCTCCTCGGCGGGACTTCTCGGCGCGGCTTCTCGGCGCGGCTTCTCGGCGCGGCTTCTCGGCGCGGCTTCTCGGCGGGGCTCCTCGGCGGGGCTCCTCGGCCGGGGGCCGAGGGCCTGGTCCGGGCGGGCCGGTTCCCGGTCGGGGGTTGCCGAACGGCGGCGCGGGCGGATTCCATGGCGGCGCGTGCACCGTACGCACAGGCGATCGAGAGGAACCCCCATGACGCAGGACCGGCCGGTCGTCCCGGAGGGGGCGGCGCGCATCACGCTGCCCGCACCGCGGACCCCTTCACCCCGCGAGGCCCCGGCGCTGAACTGGGGGGTCCTGGCCCCCGGGGGGATCGCGGCCGCGTTCGTCGAGGCGCTGCGGACGCACACCGGGCAGCGGGTGGTGGCCGTCGGCTCGCGCGACGCCGCGCGGGCCCGTGCGTTCGCCGACCGGTTCGGCATCCCCAGGGCCCACGGGAGTTACGCCGGACTCGTCGAGGACGACGAGGTGGACATCGTCTATGTCGCGTCGCCCCACTCGGGCCACTTCGAGCAGGCGATGCGGGCGGTCGAGGCGGGCCGGCACGTCCTGGTGGAGAAGGCGTTCACGCGCAATGCCCGTGAGGCCGAGGAGTTGATCGAAGCGGCCCGCAGGCGCGGGGTGTTCCTCATGGAGGCGATGTGGACGCGCTTCCTGCCCCACATCGACGTGGTCCGTCAGGTGCTCGACGCCGGGCTGCTCGGGGAGGTGCACACCGTTCTCGCCGACCACGGGCAGGCGATGGAGCCGGACCCGGCGCACCGTCTGTTCGCTCCGGAGCTCGCGGGCGGGGCGCTGCTGGACCTCGGCGTCTACCCGGTCTCCTTCGCCTCCCTGGTGCTCGGGCCGTTCGCCTCGGTCACCGCGGTGGGCACCAAGGCCTTCACCGGGGTCGACGGCCAGACGACGATCGTCGTCACCGGCGGATCCGGAGCGCACGGTGTGCTGAACACGTCGCTCTTCGCCGTCACCCCGACCACGGCGTCGATCTCGGGGACGCGGGGTCGTCTGGAGATCGACGGGCCGTTCTACGGGTCCGCGCGGGTGCGTCTCGTCGGCCGGGACAACACGCCGATCGACTCCTTCGTCCCGGTGCGACGCGACGGCGGCCTGAGCTATCAGGCGGCCGAGGCGGCCCGGTGCGTCGCCGCCGGGCGGCTGGAGTCCGAGCTGATGCCGCTCTCCGAGACGCTGGACATCATGCGTGTCCTGGACGGTGTCCGCCGCGACCTGGGTGTGGTCTTCCCGGGGGAGTGACCCGGCCGGGTGCCCCCGGCCCGGCCCGTGCGGGTGGGAACGAGTCGACAGCCCGCGCGGGCCGGCGCGCCCCCGGCACCCCGCCCTGCGGCCGCCCGGCGGCGGGACGCCTATCATTCCGGTGCCGACGGGGAGTCACCCGGGCACGTGCCGTAACCGTTCACCATGTTCCTCCCGGAAAGGGGCCCCGCGTGGGTAGCACCGTCGAGACGCTGGAATTCCAGGCCGAGACACGTCAGTTGCTCCGGCTGGTGATCCACTCGATCTACTCGAACAAGGACATCTTCCTGCGAGAGCTGATCTCGAACTCCTCCGACGCGTTGGACAAACTGCGGCTGGAGTCGTTGATCGACTCCGGCCTCGACGCCGACATCTCCGACCTCCACATCCTCCTGGAGGTGGACGCGGACGCCCGCACGCTGACCGTCCGCGACAACGGCATCGGCATGACCCGCGACGACATCGTCGAGCTGATCGGCACGATCGCCAAGTCCGGTACCGCCGGCCTGCTGGAGAAGATCAAGGAGACCAAGGACGCCGCCGCCGCGCAGAACCTGATCGGCCAGTTCGGCGTCGGCTTCTACTCGGCGTTCATGGTCGCGGACCGGGTCACCCTGCGCACCCGGCGGGCCGGCACCGACACGGGCACCCAGTGGGAGTCCGACGGCGAGGGCACCTACGAGATCAGCGAGGTCGACGGACTGCCCGCGGGCACCTCGGTCACCCTGCACCTCAAGCCCACCGACAGCGAGGACGGACTGGCCGACTACCTGGCCGGGGCGAAGATCCGCCAGATCGTCAAGCAGTACTCGGACTTCATCCGGTGGCCGATCCGGATGGCCGCCGAACGCACCGACGCGGACGGCGCGACCACCCGCACGGTCGACACCCTCAACTCGATGAAGGCGCTGTGGGCCAGGCCGCGCAGCGAGGTGACCGAGGCCGAGTACCAGGAGTTCTACCAGCAGATCAGCCACGACTGGCTCCCCCCGGCCGAGACCGTCCACATGCGCGCCGAGGGCACCTTCGAGTACGAGGCGCTGCTGTTCATCCCGTCGCAGGCGCCGTTCGACCTGTTCTCGCGCGACGCCAAGCGCGGCGTGCAGCTGTACGTCAAGCGCGTGTTCATCATGGACGACTGCGAAGCGCTGATGCCGGACTACCTGCGCTTCGTCAAGGGCGTCGTGGACGCCCACGACCTGTCGCTGAACATCTCCCGCGAGATCCTCCAGCAGGACCGCCAGATCCGCGGTGTGCGCCGACGGCTGGTCAAGAAGGTCCTCGCCGCGTTCAAGGGCGTGCAGGCCGACGACGCCGAGCGCTACGCGAAGCTGTGGACCCAGTTCGGCCGGGTGCTGAAGGAGGGCCTGATCGAGGACACCGACAACACCGAGGCCCTGCTGGAGCTGGTGTCGGCCCCCTCCACGTACGACCCGGAGCGGCCCACCGGCCTGCGCGAGTACGTCGGGCGCATGAAGGACGGCCAGGACGCGATCTACTACCTGACCGGCGAGGACCGCGCCATGGTGGAGAACTCGCCCCACATGGAGGCCTTCGCCGCCAAGGGGTTCGAGGTCCTGATCCTCACCGACCCGGTCGACGAGGTCTGGGTCGACCGGGTCCCCGCCTTCGACGGGCACCGCCTGCAGTCCATCGCCAAGGGCCAGGTCGACCTCGACGAGCCGGAGGACGGCGACCAGGACGCCGGGGGCGAGAAGGCCAGGCGCGAGCAGGAGTTCACCGCCCTGCTGCCGTGGCTGGCGACGACCCTGTCCGAGCAGGTGAAGCAGGTCCGCCTGTCGTCGCGGCTGACGACGTCGGCGGCCTGCATCGTCGGCGACGCCCACGACATGACCCCGACCCTGGAGAAGATGTACCGGGCGATGGGGCAGTCGATGCCCCCGGTCCAGCGGATCCTGGAACTCAACCCGACGCACCCGCTGATCACCGCGCTGCGCTCGGCGCACGAGGCGAACGCCGACGACCCCGGGCTGGCCGAGATCGCCGAGCTGGTGTACGGCAGCGCGCTGCTCGCCGAGGGCGGTGACCTGCCCGACCCGGCCCGCTTCACCAGGCTCCTGACGGAGCGCCTGACCCGCACCCTGTGACCGGGTGGGGTGCGGCCCGCCGCACCCCACCTCCGCGGTCCGCCCGCGCTCGCACCCGTCCGTGTCCCGCCCGGCGGCGTGCGAGTCGCCGCGCACCCCTCGACCGGACGTCCGGCGCCTCGGCCGAGGTGGTCATCGCCGTCTCGGCATTCATTTCAGTTTATAGAGTGGCGTGGCCCCTGGTGGTCGGGCGGCGTTGATCCCGCCCGGAATCTCGGATACCGCTTCTCCGGCGCCGCTTGCGACCTGCGGAATCACTCCATGCGCCGCCGGGTCGCCTGAATCGGTCGATTCGATCCCTTGACGCGATCACCACATCGTCAGCACTCTGGTGCCTGGCCAAGCTGAGGTGACTGAACGTCAAACGGTCATTCATCTCAGCTCATGGCTGAACCCGGTAAGTCCGTCGAGGAATGCGAAAGAGGAGGTGTCCGTCATGAAGAAGATCGTCGTTCGCAAGGCCGGCCCGGTCCGCCTGACCAGCACGGCGCGTGCGCTGTACCTGCCGTGGGACTGCATGGTCCAGGTCTGATCCCGACCCCCGGGTCCGGGGGTGGGGGGGGGGCGCCGCCCCCCGCACTAGGGCCGGGCCCCCCCCCCCCCCCCCCCCCCCCCCCCCCCCCACCAGCAGCACAGACCCCCCCAGATAGCAAAG
>NZ_JBHYYB010000001.1:5983-89210 GCF_042752535.1 Kitasatospora sp. NPDC059327
TCATGGGGGGGGCGCCTCTGTGGCTTTTATAACCCGCCGGGGGGGGGGGGGGGGGGGGGGGGCGCCCCTTCTGGCTGTGGCGGCCCCCCACCCCACCACCCCGCCCTCCGCCCACCTCCCGCAGGAGGATCCGTGCACGCCGATGTGGACAGCAGCTCCGACGCCCCCGGTCTCGACCTGGACCGCCCGGTGCCACTGCGCCGGCTCGTCTACCTGGCCGAGGCCGACGAGGTCACCATCGGCAGCCCGGAGACCGACACGTACGCCGTGTTCCCGGCCGACGGCGCCGAACTGGTCCGGATGCTCGCCGACGGCGCCACGCCGCGCGCGGCCGCCGCGCGCTACGAGGCCGTGCACGGCGAGAGCGTCGACATCGCCGACCTGATCGAGGCCCTCGCGGACCTCGACCTCGTCCGCCCCGCCGACGCCCCGGCGGAGGAGACCGCGCCGGTGCGCTGGCAGCGGCTGGGCCGCCTGGTGTTCAGCCGGCCGGCCCTGATCGGCTACGCGCTCGTGACGGCCCTCGCCGTCGTCGAGATGATCCGGGTCCCCCGACTGGTCCCGACCATCGACAAGATCTTCTTCAGCCCGTCCTACACCCTGGTCGTGGTGGTGCTGTTCCTCGGCCAGGTGCCGCTGCTCGCCCTGCACGAGTCCTTCCACGCGCTGGCCGGCCGCCGGCTCGGCCTGCGGTCGAAGCTCTCCGTGGGCCGCCGCCTGGTCTACCTGGTCCTGGAGACCTCGCTCGACGGACTGGTCAGCGTGCCCCGGCGGCAGCGCTACCTGCCGATCATGGCGGGCATGCTGGCGGACGTGCTGGCGATCGCCGTCCTCACCCTCGTCGCCGACGCCACGCTCGGCGCCGCCGACGGAGTCGCGTCGTTCTGCCTCGCGATCGCCTACGCCACGGTGCTGCGCCTCGCCTGGCAGGGCTTCTTCTACCTGCGGACCGACCTCTACGTCCTGCTCGGTACGTTGCTGGGCAGCGTCAACCTCCACGCCGCCGCGGCCGACGTCCTGCGCAACGCGGTCCGGCGGGTGACCGGGCGGCCGCCGCTGGACCTCTCCGCCCACCACCCGGTGGACCGGAGGGCCGCCCGCTGGTACGCCTGGCTGATGGTCGTGGGCTACGCGTTCACCCTCACGATGTTCGCCGGAGTCGTCGTGCCGACCGCCTACCGGCTGCTGCACGACGTGTGGATGCGGCTGAGCGGCCAGGCCTCGGTGGCGGGCCGCCTCGACTCGCTCGCCCTGATGCTCCTCAGCCTGGGGCAGACCGCCGCCGTCGTCGTCCTCGCCGCCCGGGAACGGCGCGCGGCCCGGGCGGCCCGCGTCGCCTGACCCCGGCCGCGCCACCGGCCGCCGCCCACCGCCCGCCATCCACCGCCCGCCGTCGGGCCCCGCTACCGCGCCCACCCACGCCATCCCGTCCTCGCACGAAAGTACGAAAGGCAGCTGCGCCATGGCCGAGCACCGTCACCACTGGGTCCGCGCCGCCCGGCGCCCCGACCGCGCCGCCGCCCGCGAGGGGCTCGACCTGCCGCCCGTCCTCGCCGTGGTGAACGCCGACCGCCGCCTGCGCGGGCCCTACACGGCGGTCGGCTCGATCCTGCGCGCGATCGTCCCGGACGCGCTCGCACGCTGTCCCGAGGCCGTCACCGGGCACGACATCGAGATCCTCTCCACCACGCCCGAGCTGCACGGCCTGGTGCCCGCGACCCGCGAGACGCTGACCTCGCTGGCGGTCCCCAAGGAGCGGACCAGGTTCTACTCCGCGCTGCGCACCCTGCGGATCGCCCACGGCCTGGTCGAGTTCCTGGAGGCCTACCTGCGCGCGGCCGGACCGGGCCCGCGCGCGCTGATCGTCGAGGACGCCCACCGGGCCGACCCCACCGACGGCGAGTTCCTCGCCGTCCTGCTGCGGCGGATCGATCCGGAGCTGCTCACCGTGGTGGTCACCACCGGGACCGAGCCGCTGGAGCACCCCGCGGGCCCCGGGACCGAGGTGCTGCCGGCCGCGCTCGCCGCCCACTGCGCGCCGCTCGACGTGCCGGACGCCGGTGCGTCGGAGCAGGACGGGCCGGCGAACGGCGCCCCGGGCGGGGACGCCTCCCGGACGGCGGCCCGCACCGCCGCGCTCGCCCGCGCCCACGTCGCCGCCGACGGCGTCGGCGACGACCCCGAGGAGCTCGCCGCCTACCTGGCCGTGCCGGACGCCGAACGCGCCCGGCTGCACGACCTCCGGCGGGCCGAACTGGAGACGGTCGGCGAGTCGTCCCTGCGGCTGGGCGCCATCGGCTGGCACGCGGAGCACGGCAGCGACCCCACCGGCGCCGGCGCCGACACGCTGCGCCACGCCCTCGACCACTGCATGGACCTCGGCTTCTACCACGCCGTCGTGGACATCGGCGAGCGGGGCCGGCGGCTGGTCACCCACGAGAGCGACCCGACCAACTGGTGGGCCTTCACCACCAAGATGACCACCTCGTTCGCCGCCCTCGGCCTGGCCGAGCGGGCGCTGCCGCTGTACGACGAGGCCCGGGCGCTCAGCGCCTCGCCCGAGGTCCACATGCAGGCCGCATACGCCACGGCGATGCTGCACACCCGGCACTTCGACGCCTCCCGGCGCGACCACCAGCTCGCCCGTGCCTGGGTCAACCAGGCGATCGCCTTCGCCAGTTGGCACCCGGACCCGAAGGAGCGGGAGGCGCGCGTCGTGTTCAACCGCAACGGGCTCGCGCTGATCGAGGTCCACCAGGGCCGCCTCGACGCGGCGTTGGAGCTGCTCGACGGCTGCATCGCGCGACTCGACGAGACCCTGGAGCCGCACGAGCACGCACTGCACCGCTCCGTGCTCCGCTACAACCGCGCGCAGGTGTACGCGGGCCTGCGCCGTCACGCCGAGGCCGTCGCCGACTACACCGCCGTGATCGCGTGCGACCCCAACTACTCCGAGTACTACTTCGACCGGGGCGCGCTCTGGCGCGACCTCGGCCGGCCGGAGGAGGCGCTGGCCGACTACGACCGGGCCATCCGGCTCTCGCCGCCCTTCCCCGAGGCGTACTTCAACCGCGCCGACGTGCTGGCCGAACTCGGCGACACCGAAGCCGCGGTGGCGGACTTCGGGTACGTCCTCCAGCTCGATCCGGAGTTCGGCGACGCCCGCCTGAACCGGGCCGCCCTGCTGCTCGAAGCGGGCGAGCACCCGGGCGCCCGGGAGGATGTCCGGGCCGGACTCGCGAGCGACCCGGAGGACCCCCGACTGCTCTGCCTGAAGGGACAGCTGCTGGTCGCCGAGGGTGACACCGCGGCTGCCGCCGAGGCCTACGCGGCCGCGCTCGCCGCCGATCCCGACTGCGCCCAGGCGTGGGCGCTGACCGGTGAACTCCGCTACCAGGAGGGAGACCTGGAGGGGGCCGGGGCCAGTCTGACACGCGCCGTCGAACTCTCCGCGGAGCCCGGCATGCGGTTCAACCTGGCGGTGGTGCACCACGATGCCGGACGTTTCGGCGAGGCCCTCCGGTTGCTCGACGAGGTGATCGACTCCACCGAGGACGTGGACGCCCGGCTGCAGCGGGCCCGTTGCCTGATCGGACTCGACCGGGCGGACCACGCCAGGGCCGATCTGCTCGCCTGCCTGGAGGCCGATCCCGACTCCGCCGAGCAGGTGTACGACCTGATGCCGGAGCTGGCCCGGGCCTGAGCCGCCCGCGTCCCCGCTGTCCTCGCCGGCCCGCCGCCACCTCCCGTGCGGCGGGCCGGCGCAGGCGTGCCGGGCCGGCGAAGGCGGGGTGGGCCGGTGGAAGCCGGTGGAAGCCGGTGGGAAGGCGGGCCCCCGGTGGCCACGGGTCAGTGCGGCACCGCGGCCCTGGCCAGCTCCTCGCGGACCCGCCGGCGGACGTGGGACACGGCCGGCGAACCGGTGTAGGCGGCGGCCACCCTGACCAACCAGGCCGCCTCCTCGCGGAGTTCGGCCACCAGCGGGTGCGGTACGAACCCCTCGCCGGGGCCGGCGGGGAAGTGGTGCCGGGCCCGGGCCGCCTCCAGTACGGCGGCGATGGCGGCCGCCTCCACCACGACGGCGAACTCCTCGTCGCGGGCCGGTCCGATCACCTCCGCCACCCAGACCGGCACCTGGGGATGCAGATGGGAGCGGAGGGAGAGCTGGCCGTCCCGGATCTCGATGATCCGCCGGTAGAGGGCGAACCGGATGTCCCGCCGGTGCTTCCGCGCCCGCCCGAAGTACTCGTCCTGGGTGAGGAGTTCGATCTCCGGAACCACCGAGCGAAGCGCCCACCAGAGCGGGCCGATCCTGTGATGGGCGCGCCGGGCGCGTACCCGTCCGCCCCAGTCCTGCCGGCGGGTGGCCGCACCGGTCCGGCGGGTTGCCGGTACCGGCAACCCGGTCACCCGCGCCGCGCCGTGTCGCGCGGCCGGCCGACCGCGTGCCACAACCGCGCGATCCCGTCACCGAGTCGGCCGAACGCCGCCGACCGGGGACGTCGCAGCACGCGGTGGAGTGCCAGGGAGGCGAAGAGTTCCGCCTCCTGCTCCTGCCGCTCCGTGTACACCGACCGGCCGAGCACCCGGCGGACCAGCTCCTCCGGCAGTCGGGGCGCCAGGGCGCGCGACACCGTCACGCTCAGCCCCGGGCCGTCCGGGCCGCCGGTGCTCCCCGAGCTCCCGGTGTGACCGCAGAGCAGATGGCCGATCTCGTGCAGCACGATGTGCTGTTGGTGCAGTGCCGTGGTGTCGACCGCGTAGCCGATGTAGTCGGCCCGGTCGGTGCTGATCAGCACGCCGCACGGTGAGGGGGACGGGCCGGAGAGGGGGATCAGCTCGATGGGTCTGCCGCGCGACCGCGTGAGCGACTCGGTCAGCGCCGTGATGTCGAACGGTTCGGGAAGCGGTATCGACTCCGCGATCCCCCGACATCGCCGCCAGAGTTCGTGATCGACCCCACCCGAATTCCCCACGCCCGTACCCCCTGGTGTCCGACCGCCCTCGGTCGGGAGGTGATCCTACGGACGGGGGAGCGGCGGGAGAACCGATTCGACACCGATAGCCGCTACCTGCCACCGGCCTCGCGGCGGGCGATGGCCTCGATCATGTCGCTGATCGTGCCCAGCCCTTCGGGCGAGAGCGCCACCGCGCGCAACGCCACGTCCCGTACGCCCGCGTCGCGCAGCGCGCCCAGCAGTGCCAACTCCTCGGCGATCCGCGCGCTCTGCCGGTCGTCGAAGAAGTACATCGGCGGCACCTGGAAGAACTGCGCCAGTGCTTCGAGGTGACGTTTCGTCGGATTGTCCCGGCGGCCGGTCCGCAGCTGCCAGAGGTAGGTGGCCGAGAAGCTCTCACCGGTCGCCTCCCGACAGGCCCGGGCGACCTCCTCGTGGGTGTACGGCTCGCGATCGGGCCGGCGGACCACGTCGAACAGCCGGTCCAGCTTCGCCGCGAGCGTGGACGCAACGGAGCCTGCGTCGGGCACGGCACACCTCTTCCCTCACCCCGTGCGCACGTCGGTGCGTGCGCGGACCGACCACTCGCGATGGTCCCTCATTCTAGGTGCCCCGTCGAGAAGACGGGGGCCGCGCGCATCGGCCGGCTCCGCCGCCCCGGTGTCCGGGGCCGAGCGGCGATCGAGGGCGTCGCCGCCCCGTCGGGAAGACCGACGGCGACGCCGTCCGCCGGAGCGGAGGAGGGGAGCCGGGGCCCGTCGGCCGACGGCCGTGGGGCCCCGCTCCGGAAAGCGGGGCCCCACGGCGTCCGTGGCCGTCGGCGCGGGGTCAGGGCGTCAGGTCGTAGCCCACGGTCACCGGCGCGTGGTCGCTCCAGCGCTCGGCGTGGGTGTCGGCACGTTCGACGCGGGCGTCGGTCGCCTTGGCGGCCAGCCCGGGAGTGGCGACCTGCAGGTCGATCCGCCAGCCCGAGTCGTTGTCGAAGGCCCGGCCGCGGTAGGACCACCAGGAGTAGGGGCCGGTGCGGTCGGGGTGGAGGCGGCGGACGACGTCGACGTAGCCGGCCTCGTCGTAGACGCGGGTGAGCCAGGCGCGCTCCTCGGGGAGGAAGCCGGCGGCCTTCTGGTTGGCCTTCCAGTTCTTCAGGTCCTCCGGGCGGTGGGCGATGTTCCAGTCGCCGCAGACGACGACCTCCCGGCCCTCGGCGGCGGCCCGGGTGCGGAGTTTGCCGAGGTGCACCAGGAACTCCGCCATGAAGCGTTCCTTCTCCTCCTGGCGTTCGGTACCGACTTCGCCGGAGGGGAGATAGAGGCTGGCCACGGTCAGCCCCGGCAGGTCGATTTCGACATACCTGCCCGAATTGTCGAATTCCGCCGATTCGAATCCGATCGCCGTGCGCTCCGGCTCCCGCCGCGACAGCACGGCGACGCCCGCGCGTCCCTTGGCGGCCGACGGCGCCCAGACCGCGTGCCAGCCGTCCAGGTCGCGCAGCTCCGCGGGCAGCTGCTCGGGTTCGGAGCGCACCTCCTGCAGGCAGATCACGTCCGCCTCGGTGGCCGCCAGCCACTCGATGAAGCCCTTCTTGGCCGCTGCCCGGATTCCGTTCACGTTCACACTCGTCACCACGATCACCCGGGCAGCCTACCGATCCCGCTGTCCGGGCCGCGGACCGACGCGGTCGGGCACCGTCCGGATGTCGACCTGTCGTGAACGCGGCATGAATCCGCGCGACATCCGCACCAAGCGCCGTCATTGGTCTTGACCATCTCCCGACACAGCCCCTAGGGTCACTTACTGCAAAGACCTTTAATAAAGAAGGACGGATAAAGCCCGCTCTCCCACCTGCCGCAACCAGCGGGCAGCGGGCCGGGTCCGCCCTCCTTTCGGCAGGGTGGACACAGCAGGGTGGAGGCCACGGTGGGAACGACAGGGCAGCTCACGGCGGTACCGGAACCGAAGTACTGGCACCTGCGCACGGTGCTGCTCCGCGCGATCGACACGGAGTTCTCCACCGGACAGGTCCTCCCCAACGAGCGCGAGCTCTCCGCCCGCTTCGGGGTCGCCCGGGCCACCCTGCGCCAGGCGCTCGACCAGCTGGAGCTGGAGGGCCGGCTGGTCCGTCGCCGGGGCATCGGCACCCTGGTCGCCGCCCCGCGGGTCGGCGTCCCGGTCAGCCGCCACGAGGAGGGCTGGCCCGGCACCGCCCGCAGCCAGTCCTGGCGCACGGTGGACTGCACCACCGCGCCGGCCACGCCGCAGCTCGCCAAGGGTCTCGGCATCGCCGAGGGCGCCACCGTGCACACCGTCCGCCGGGTCCGCATCGTGCAGGGCCAGAACATGGCGACCGAGTCGCTGCACGTGCCGGCCTCCGCGTTGCCGCACCTGCCCGGCTTCCGGGCCGAGAGCGACCGGGCCCGCTCGGTGCTGCGCCAGCTGGAGCGCCTGGAGGTCGACGGCGAGTCCCGCTCGGTCGAGCTGGGTGTCGCCGAGGCCCAGCAGGCCGCCCTGCTGGAGCGACCGCCGGGCTCGCCGGTGCTGGTGATGACCACCCAGTACGCGGCCGCGGGCCGCCTGGTCGCGCTGGCCGTCTCCACCTACCGCGCCGACACCTGCAAGCTCACCTTCGGCGAGACCGGCCTGGTGGAGGTCACCCCCGTCGGTGCCGCCACCGGGGTGCGCACCGCCTCCTGAACCATTTCCGGCACACCCTCAGGCCCAGGCCCGGACGCCCCCACAGGCGTTCGGGCCTGAGCCGTTCCGGGGCCCGAGTTCCTGGCCCGAGTCGTTCCGGTGCTGCCCGGTGCTGCCCGGTGCTGCCCGGTGCTGCCCGGTGCCGCCCGGGGGTCCACCCCGGGCGGCACCGGCCGGTCAGCCGCGGGCGGTCGCGCCGGTCGGCGGGTCGACGGCGAAGAGCTGCTCCTCCACCTGGTCGAGCGCCACCCGCAGGGCGCCCATCGCGACGACCTCCGAGCCGAGCGCGGCCAGCGCCACCTCGGGCGCCCGCAGCGTGAACTCCGCGAGGCGCTCGCGCAGCGGCTCCAGGACACCGTCGAGTCCGGCGGCCCAACCGCCGACGACCACCAGCTGGGGGTCGATCGCCAGTACCAGGGCCGCCACGCTCTGCACCAGGCGGGTCAGGAAGCGGTCCATCGCGACCTTCGCCACCTCGTCGCCCTCGCGGGCGAGCCTCAGCACCCGGGCGACGGCCGCCTCGTCCAGCGGGTTGAGCGGCTTGCCGGTGGTGGAGAGCAGCCGCTCGGGGGTGACCTCCTGGCCGAGTAGGTGCAGCGCGCCGATCTCGCCGGCCGCGCCGCCGAAGCCGCGGTGCAGGCGACCGTTGATCAGCGAGCCTGCGCCGGGGCTCAGACCGGCCATCACGAAGACGACGTCGTCCGCGCCCACCGCCGCGCCCTGCCAGTGCTCGGCGATGGCGGCCAGGTTGGCATCGTTCTCGATCATGACCGGGCAGCGGAACGAGCGGCGCAGCCGGGCGCCCAGGTCCAGGCCGGTCCAGCCGGGCATGGCGGTGCCGAGCTGGACGGTGCCGTCGCGGTCGACGATGCCGGGGGTGCCGACGCCGACCGCCCACAGGTTGTCCCGGGAGACGCAGGCCTTGCGCAGCACCTCGGCGACCGCCGTGCGGACGGCGCTCAGCCGTTCCTCCGCGTCCAGGGTCTCCTCGATCGGGCGGAAGTGACTGCCCACCACCTGGCCGGTGAGGTCGGCCAGGACGACCCGCAGGTCGTGCACCCCGATCTCGACGCCGAGGATGTGACCGGCCTCGGCGCGGAACCGGAACCAGCGGGCCGGTCTGCCCCGCCGGCCACTGCCGGGCTGGCCGCCGTTCTGGGGCTGGTCCACCTCGGCGACCAGGCCGGTCTCGACCAGCCCCTCGATCACACCCTCCACCGTGGGCCGGGACAACCCGGTGTCCCCGACCAGCTGAGTGAGGGTCACCGAGTGGCCGGCCCGCAGCGCCCGAAGCGTGACCGCCGCGTTGATACGCCGCAGCAGCGAGGAGTCTCCTCCGGTGAGCCGATCCGCCAAGACGCTGCCCTTCGCCGTTCGCGCGACAGCTCTGGCGCGCGGTGCCGAGTGCGCGGTGACCACCGAATGTCCCGCGAGAGTCCGCCCCCGGAACGCGGCACGACAGCGCTGGGCCGCCTGCGCCGGACCCGGAGGGCTCGTGCCGGATGCTACCCGTGCCCGGGGCCGGCGGGCGAGCATCTTCGCAGCTCATCCAGGCTTCGGTATCGAAATGGTACGCACCGGGTGGCCGTGCGTGATCCGGGGTTCCAGCGCGTCACGGGATGCTCCTGCGACCCCGCCGGCACCATCGGCCGGTGCCCGGTCCCACGCTGCTCGGGTGCGCGGCCGGCTGCCGGAGAACCTCTATGCTGCGGGCATGTTGAACGAGACGGGCACCGGCCGTCCGGGCCTGACGATGCCGTCCGACCGGGACTTCGTGCGGAGCGAGACGAAGCCCGCGCCCGTGCCCTTCGTGCCCGAGATCAGCCTCTACATGGCCGACGACGCCATCGAGCTCTGGGAGACGACCGAGCGGGCGCGGGGTGAGGTGGGGCTGGCGCCGCCGTTCTGGGCCTTCGCCTGGGCGGGCGGGGTCGGGGTGGCGCGCTACGTGCTCGACCACCCCGAGGTGGTGGCCGGGCGGACGGTGCTGGACCTGGCGGCCGGGTCCGGGCTGGTGGCGATCGCGGCGGCGATGCGGGGCGCGCGTTCGGTGCGCGCCGCCGAGATCGACGCGTACGCGGTGGCGGCCATCGGCATCAACGCGCAGGCCAACGGCGTGCAGGTCGCGGCCGCGGTGGAGGACCTGCTGGACGGGGACGGCGCCCCGGCCGACGTGGTGCTCGCCGGGGACGTCTTCTACGAGCGCGCGATGGCGGAGCGGTTCCTGCCGTTCCTGGAACGGGCCCGGGCGCGCGGCGCGGTGGTGCTCGTCGGCGACCCGGGTCGGGCGTATCTGCCGCGCGGGCGCTTCACGGAGCTGGCCGCCTACCGGGTGCCGGTCGTGGCGGACCTGGAGGACGCCGAGTCGAAGACCACGACGGTCTGGGAGCTCGCCGCGCCGGCCGGGTGAAGCGGGCCGGCCGGGTGAGGCGGGCCGGGGCCGGGGTTCCGTACCGTGAAATTTCCGGCGGTCGGGTCGGGCCCCTGGTAGACACGCCGTCATGACCGCCGACATCACCTTGCGCACCGCCACCCCCGACGAGATCCCCGCCCTGCTCGCCCTCTGGGCGCGCGCGGCCAAGGGGACCAGCATCACGGACGACGCCGACGGGGTGGCGGCCCTGCTCGGGCGCGACCCGCAGTGCCTGATCGTCGCCACTCCCGCCGAGGACCCGACGACCGTGGTCGGCACCGTGATCGCGGGCTGGGACGGCTGGCGCTGCCACCTCTACCGTCTCGCCGTCGACCCGGAGTACCGCCGGCGGGGCATCGGCGCGGCGCTGCTCGCGGCCGCCGAGGCCCGCTTCACCGCTCTCGGCGGGCGCCGCGCCGACGCGATGGTGCTCGACGACAACGCCCAGGGGCAGCGCACCTGGCAGACGGCCGGGTACGGGCCGCAGCCGCAGTGGACGCGCTGGGCCAAGCCGTTGGACGTCTGACCGGGTACACGAGGGGCACCGGTACACGGGGGCGGCCGGTACAAGAACCGGTACAAGAAGGGAACACCGGCATGCAGCGGCGCCGGTGCGGCGGGCTGCCGGAGCCGTCCACCCGCCACCGGGCCCGGGAGCCCGGTGGCGGGTGGACGGCGGACCGCCGCGGGCCCCGTCAGACCCGGCCGGCGGCGTACCGGTTGGCGGGGCGGGCGAGGCCGAGGTGGCCGCGCAGGGTGTCCGCCGTGTAGCCGGTGCGGAACGCCGACCGCCGCTGGAGTTCGGGGACGAGCCCGCGGGTGACGGCCGCGAGGTCGTGCGGCAGCTCGCCGGGGCGCAGCCGGAAGCCGTCCAGCCCGACCTCCTGCCGGTCGAGCAGCAGGTCGGCGAGTTCGGACGGCGTCCCGGTGAAGATCTCGGCGTCCGAGCGCAGCGGCGCGCCGTTCAGCCCGTCCAGCCGCTCCTTGCGTTCGGCGGCGGCGCCGGGGCGGTCGTCCAGGAACACCAGCAGGTCGGCGAAGACCCTGAGCGGGAGGCCGGCCGGTCGGCCGACCGTGGCCTTCGCCGTTTCGAGGTCACCCAGGGCCGTGACCGATCCCTCGCGGGAGTGCGGGGTGAGGAAGGCCAGGTCCGCGCCCCGCGCGGCCAGTTCGTACGGGACTCCGGCGTGCGCGAGGACGGCGACCAGCGGCTGACCCTGCGGCGGGCGCGGGGTGATGGAGGGGCCGCGGACGCTGAAGTGCTCGCCGCTGAAGTCGACCGGGTGCAGCCGGTCGCGGTCGATGAACCGGCCGGTCGCCGCGTCACGGATCTCGGCGTCGTCCTCCCAGCTGTCCCAGAGCCGCCGCACCACCTCGACGGCGTCGGCGGCCTCGTCGAACAGGGGCCGCAGCCGTCGGGCGATCCCGCCGGGCACGCCGACGTCGGCGGCGGTGATCCGCGGGGTGGTGCGGCGCCCGAAGAGGGCCGCGTCGTCGGCGCGGGAGGAGAGCTGGGGCCGCCAGCCGGCCCGGCCCCGGCTGGCGAAGTCGAGGGTGGCGATGGCGGTGGAGAGGTGGAACGGCTCGGTGTGGGTGACGTTGGTGGTCGGGACGAGCCCGATCCGGGTGGTGAGCGGCGCCACCCGGCTCGCCACCAGGACGGCGTCCAGCCGGCCGCGGACCTGGTCGGTCCGCCCGTCCGGCCCGGTGAGGTCGGCGGACTGGACGGACAGGGAGTCCTCGAAGGTCACCAGGTCGAGCAGCCCGCGTTCGGCCTCCGTGACCAGGTCGGTCCAGTAGTCGGCGGTGAACAGCCCGTCCGGCCGGGCGCCCTCGGCGCGCCAGGCGGCGGGGTGCCAGCCGGCGCCGTCCAGGGCGACGGCGAGGTGGAGCGGGGGCCGGTGCTGCCGGGTCACGAGGTGGTCTCCTGGGTCTGTCGCCGGGGGGCCTTGAGCCCGAGGTGGTCGCGGAGCGTGGTGCCGGAGTAGTCGGCGCGGTACACGCCCTTCTCCTGGAGCAGCGGCACCACGCGGTCGACCAGTTCGTCCAGCCCGCCGGGAGTGAGGTGAGTGGTGATCACGAAGCCGTCCGAGCCGTCGCTCTGGACGAACGCGTCCATCGCGTCGGCGACTTCGCGCGGGGTGCCGATGAAGGTCTGCTTCCCGGTGACCTCGGTGACCAGCTCCCGGATGCTCAGTCCGCGCTCCTTCGCGAGTTCGCGCCACTTCCGGGCGGTCGCCGCGCGGTCGCCGCGGAACTGGGCGTGTCCCTTGAGCAGCAGGCTCTCCGGGTCGGGCTCGATGTCCGGCAGCGGGCCGTCCGGATCGTGGTCGGAGAGGTCGCGGCCCCAGATCGCCTCCAGATGGGCGATCGCCGTCCGCGGGCCGATCTGCGCCCGGCGGATCTCGGCGGCGCGCTCGTGCGCCTCCTCGGTGGTGTCGCCGAGGACGTAGGTCACCGAGGGCAGGATCTTCAGCTCCTCCGGGGCGCGGCCGTGGGCGGCGAGCCGGCTCTTGACGTCCCGGTAGAACTCCTGCGCCTCGTCGAGCCGGCCGTAGCGGCTGAAGATCACGTCGGCGTCGGAGGCGGCGAACTCCCGGCCCTGCGGGGAGTCGCCGGCCTGGATGACCACCGGGTGCCCCTGCGGCGGACGGGGGGTGTTGAAGCGTCCGGCGATGTCGAAGTGCTCGCCCCGGTGGGCGAACTCGCCCGCCCCGGCCCGGACGAACCGCCCGCCCGGCCGGTCCGGCGGCAGCTCGTCGGATGCCCAGCTGTCCCACAATTCCTTCGCCGTGGCGAGGAACTCGGCCGCCCGGGCGTACCGGTCCGATTCCGCGAGGAAGCCGCCCCGGCGGAAGTTCTCCCCGGTGAAGTCGTCCCAGCTGGTCACCACGTTCCAGGCCGCCCGGCCCTCGCTCAGGTGGTCCAGCGTCGCGAACCGCCGCGCGACCTCGTACGGCTCGTTGAAGGTCGAGTTGACGGTCGCCGCGAGGCCGATCCGCTCGGTCACGGCCGCCAGGGCGCTCAGCACCGTCAGCGCCTCCGGCCGCCCGACCACGTCGAGATCGTGGATCTCGCCCTTGTGCTCGCGCAGCCGCAGCCCCTCGGCGAGGAAGAAGAAGTCGAACTTGCCGCGCTCGGCGGTCCGGGCGAGATGGCGGAACGAGTCGAAGTCGATCTGGCTCCCCGCCCGGGGATCGGACCAGACGGTGTTGCTCCCGATCCCGGGAAAGAACACGGCGAGGTGTATCTGCTTGCCGGGCACGACGGTTGATCGCCTCCTGTCAGCCCCCCGGTCGAGGGTCGACCCATCCTGCGCACGGCCGGGTGGGCGGGGCAACGGAATCCACGATTTGTTCACGGACGGAAACGAACAGTCGTTCCAGTCCGGGGCGGGTGTCGGCCGTCCGGGCGCGGTGGGGGTGATGGCGGGGGAGAGGGCGGTGTGTGGTGATCCGGTGGCGGTCCGTCGCGCGCGGGGCGGGGGCGACCGCAATGGCCCGGGCGCGGGGGGCGGGATGGCCTCCGGCGATTGCCCGGCGCACCGTCGCACGCGGCGCCCCGGGCTTCGGCGCCCCCGCGAGGAAGGAGGTGACGCCCGGTCAGACGCGTTGATCATCAGATGAATCGGGGAGCGGCCGGCGGGTTTCCGGGTAGCCTGGGGCGCACTTCTTCGAGTGCGGACCCACCCGCACCGGCCACCCGGGGGGACCATGTCAGGCCAGGCCACAGGAACGGCGGCGGGGCGACGGCGCGACGCGGCCGTGGGCGCGGCCGGTGCGGTCGCGCTGCTGCTCGCGCTCGCCGGCTGTTCGAGCGCTGGGACCGCCGCGGCGCCGTCCGCCTCCGCGCCCCAGGTGCGGACCACGGACCCGGCCCCGACCACGACGGCGCCGACGGCCTCGCCCACGCGTCCGGCCTCGCCCACGCTTCCGGTGCCGCCCGCGCCGCAGCCGACCTCGCCGGACGCGGTGCCGTCGGAGCCGGCCCCGGCGCCTGCCAGGATCTACGGCTGCGAGGGCCGGTCGCTCACCGAGCCCAAGTCCTTCCCGTTGGCCTGCGGCAAGGGCGCGGCGCAGCTGGACGGGCTGGTCTGGACGGGCTGGGGCGGGCTGAGCCCCACCGCCAAGGGGCGGCTGTGGGAGCAGAACGCGGCCGGTGGTCTGGCCGCGAATCCCGCCACGGTGACGCTCGGCGGTCTGACCGGTGGTGACTACACGACGCTGCGGATCTCCGCGCCCAAGGCCGAGCGGCCCAACCTCGAACTCGCGCTCGGCCGGTCCGGCCCCGCCCCGAAGGGCTGAGGCTCCGGCACGTCGCCCGCTGTGCGGGGCCCGCCACCGTAGGGCGAGGCGCGGGTCACCCGTCGCCGGGGTGGTGCGAGCCCCGGTGATCGGCGGCGGGTGGGCGGGCCCCCGTGGCGGCTGCCGCGGCCGGCGGGGCTCAGGGCCTGGTGTACACCTTCGGGTCCCGGTACAGCGAGGCCAGCACCTGGCCCGGCACCAGGAGTTCGGCGGCCTTGCTGCCGTCCAGGGTGCTGATCGCGGCGAGCGAGGCGGCGAAGTCGTCGGTCGCTATCTCGATCAGTGTGAGATGGCGGTAGTGGGCCTGCGAGTGGCCTTTGTCGGCGCCGATCTGTTCGTCGTCGAGAACGAGCCGCCGGATCGAAAGAACTCCCGGTACTTCGAGAATCTCCGGAATATGGGTGTTCTCGTACCAGTCGTGGAAGTCGTTCTCCCGACCCTCGTGCACGTTGCTCAGTACGGTGATGAGGTAAGTGGTCATGTCAATCCAACTCCCTTGCCGTGCGCGGGTATACCGTGTTGGCAGCCTCGCAGACGGGCCGGTCTCCGGCCGCTGTCGGGGCCGTGACATAGGGGGTTGTTAGGGGGCCGGTTGACGCGCCCGCCGGGACCCGGCATCAATGTGGCCAACGAGCGGGCCGGAATTCGATGTCGCCCTTCTCGTGCCATTCGGATGCGTGCTGGTGTGAGCAGGGGGATTTCATGGCGGAGTTGACTCGTCGACGCTTTGCACTGGCCGGCCTGGGCGCGGCCGGACTCGGGATCGCCGCGACGGATCTCGTCGGCGGCGCGGTCGCGGCGGCCGCCCCGGTGCCGGACGCCGGGGCCGACCAGGCGCGCCTGCTCTGCGGGCCGGCCTTCGGCCCGGTCGGCGTCGGGCCCGGGGACCGGCGCTATCCGGATCTGCTGTTGCGCGGCTACAACCGCCGGTTCACCGGGAACCCGGACACCGTGAAGCTGGTCGGCTCCACGAGCCAGGTCGTGCAGGCCGTCAACGAGGCGGTGGCGGCGGGCAAGCGGGTCACCGTGCGCGGCGGCGGCCACTGCCTGGAGAACTTCGTCGACGACCCGGACGTCCGGGTGGTCATCGACCTGTCCGAGATGCGCGCGGTGTACTTCGACCCCACGATGAACGCCTTCGCGGTCGAGGGCGGCGCGATCCTCTCGCAGGTCTACCGCACCCTGGACCTCGGTTGGGGCGTGACGATACCCGGCGGCTCCTGCCCCAGTGTCGGTGTCGGCGGCCACATCACCGGCGGCGGCTACGGCGTGCTGTCCCGCCAGTACGGTCTGGTGGCGGACAACCTCTTCGCCGTCGAGGTCGTCGTGGTGGACGCCTTCGGCCTCGCGCGGTCGGTGATCGCCACCTCCGCCCCGGGCGACCCCAACCGGGACCTCTGGTGGGCCCACGCGGGCGGCGGTGGCGGCAACTTCGGCATCGTCACCCGGTTCTGGCTCCGCTCGCCGGGGGCGACCGGTACCGATCCGACCAGGCTGCTGCCCCCGACCCCGGGCGGCATCATGATCAGCACGCTGTTCTGGGACTGGTCCCAGCTGGACGAGGCCGCGTTCACCACGCTCGTCACCAACTTCGGCACCTGGCACGAGCAGAACAGCGCCCCCGGCACGGCCGCCAACCAGCTCTGGGCCTCGCTCATCGCGATCCGCCAGGGCAAGGGCGGCGTGATCGTCCGGGCCCAGGTCGACCCGACCGTCACCGGCACCCAGCAGATGCTCACGGACTTCGCCGCCGCGATGACCCGGAACGTCGCCGCGGCCCCGGTGGCGAGCACGACAGGCACCCTGCCGTGGCTCTACACCACGACCACCAGCGCCTCCGAGGTGGCCGGGGTGTTCGGGATCCCGAGCCTGCTGCTGCGTTCGAAGACCAAGGGCGCGTACCACAAGAAGGGCTACGCGCCCGACCAACTGCGCACCGTCCACCGGTACCTGACCAGCCCGTCGTACAGCTACGCCTCCGGTCTGATGGGCCTCTTCTCCTTCGGCGGGAAGGTCAACTCCTTCTCGCCGACCACGACGTCGGTGCCGCACCGGGACTCGGTGCTGCTCGCCTCGTTCTCCAACTACTGGTCCGACGCCGGGGACGAGACCCGGCAGCTGCAGTGGGTTCGGGAGCTGTACCGGGACGTCTACGCGACCACCGGCGGCGTGCCGGTGCCCAACGGCGTCACCGACGGCACCTACGTCAACTGGCCCGACGTCGATCTCGCCGACCCGGCCTGGAACACCTCCTCCGCCCCCTGGTCGACGATCTACTACAAGGACAACTACGCGCGGCTACAGCAGATCAAGGCCGCTCGGGACCCGCGCGACGTCTTCCACCACGCCCTGTCGGTCCGCCCGCAGTAGGTCCGGCCCGCCCGGTCTCGCGCGGCCCCCGGCCGGATCGACCGGATCGACCGGATCGGGCCGCGGGGGCGGGCAGTCGGCCGGGCCGCGCCGCCGGTCCGGGTCGACCGGGCTCCCGGCCCCGGGGCGCTGCCGGAGCTGGTCGGCCAGCCGCTCGTGCGCGCGGGCGGCGTCCGGTTCGCCGAGCGCCAGGTGGGCGGCGGCGAGGCCGCGGTGGGCCCGGCCCTGGCGGTGGCGGTCCCCGGTCTCCCGGCTGATCGCCAGGGCCCGGCCGTGCAGCTCCAGCGCCCCGGCCGGATCGCCCAGCCGGCGGGCCAGCTCGCCGAGCGCGCCGAGCGCCTGCCCTTCGAGGTCGCGGGTGCCGGTCTCCCTGGCCAGCGCGAGGGCCTGGTGCAGGTGGACCCGCGCGAGGTCGTGGTCGGCGAGGCGCGCGTGGACGATCCCGAGGCCGCACAGGGCGTGGCCTTCGAGGTCGCGGGTACTGGTGTCGCGGGCCAGGACGAGGGCCTGGTGGAGGTGGGCCAGGGCGATGTCGGTGTGGCCGAGGCGTTCGTGGACGAACCCGAGGCCGCACAGGGCGTGGCCTTCGAGGTCGCGGGTGCCGGTCTCGCGGGCCAGCGCGAGGGCCTGGTGCAGGTGGATCTGCGCGGTGTCGTGGTCGCCGAGGCGTTCGTGGACGAGGGCGAGGCCGCAGAGCGTGTGGCCTTCGAGGTCCCTGGCGCCGGTCTCGCGGGCCAGCGCCAGGGCCCGGCGCAGGTCGTCGCAGGCCTGCTCGTAGCTGCCCGGACCGCACTGCACCCGGCCGAGGTTGCTGAGCGCGTAGCCCTGGATGTCGCGGTCGTCGATCCGCTGGGCGATCACCAGGGCCTGGCGGAGGTGGATGACGGCCGTGGTGGAGCGGCCGAGGCGCTCGTGGACGAGGCCCAGCCCGCACAGCGCGTAGCACTCCGCGCTCGGCGTCCCGGTGTCGCGCGCCAGGTCGAGTGCCTGGGCGAAGTGGGTGAGCGCGCTCTCGTAGCGGCCGAGCCGGTGGAGCACCAGGCCCATGTTGCCGAGCGTGCGGGCGTGCGTCACGTGGTCGCCGAGCTCGCGGGCCACCTCCAGGGCCTGGCGGAAGTGCGTGAGGGCGGTGTCGTAGCGGCCGAGCCGCTGGTTGGCCAGGCCCAGGCCGTACCGGGCGAGGTTCTCCAGCTCCCGGTCGTCGGTGTCGCGGGCCACGGTGGCGGCTCCGCTGTGCAGCGAGAGCGCCTCGGCGTGCTGGCCCCGGAGGTGGAGGTAGTGGCGCAGGACGCCGAACAGGTCGGCGCTCTGCTCCGGCCAGCCGCGCCGGGCCGTCTCCGCCGCCGACAGCAGGTTCGGCCACTGCGCCTCCAGCCAGTCGGCGGCCTGGTCGAGGGTGGCCGGTGCGGCCGCCGCCGCGCCGGGAGCGGGCAGCGGCGGGTGGTCGCGCCGCCACTGCGGGGAGACGATGTCGAGGGCCGCGGCGGCGGTCCGCCGGTAGTGGTCGAACAGCCGGGTCAGCGCCGCCCGCCGCTCGATCCCGGCGGCCTCGGTGGCGGCCAGGTGCACCGCGTAGGCCCGGAGCAGGGGGTGCAGCCGGTACTGCTCCTCGCGCGGCTGCTCGACCAGGTGCGCGTCGAGCAGTACCTCCAGCGCCCGGTCCGTGGCCCGGCGCTCGACCCCGGCGGCCGCCGCCGCGGCGTCCGCGTCGAAATCCGTCCCCGGCAGTACGCCCAGCAGGCGGAAGAGGTGCCGCGGTTCGGGACCGAGCTGTCGGTAGGAGAGGTCGAAGACCGTGGTGACGCCGCTCTCCGCGGTCTGCAGCTCGCCGAGCCGGCGCCGGTGGTTGCGCAGCCGGGAGGTCAGGTGGGCGATGGTCCAGGCGGGCCGGTGGCGCAGCCGGGCCGCCGCGATGTGGATGGCGAGCGGCAGGTAGCCGCACAGCCTCAGCAACTCGGCGACGCCCTTGGGTTCGGCGGCCACCCGCCGGTCGCCCACGATCCGGTCGAGCAGCCGGCCGGCGTCGGCCGGTGGGAGCGGGTCCAGCGGGAGTACGGCGGTGGCGTCCAGGTCGGTGAGCCGGGTGCGGCTGGTGACCAGGATCAGGCAGTCGGCCGTCCCCGGCAGCAGCGGGCGGATCTGGGCGGAGCTGGCCGCGTCGTCCAGGACGAGGACGGCCCGCAGGCCGGCGAGCCTGCTGCGCCACAGGGCGGCCCGCTCCTCCAGGTCCTCGGGGATGGCGGTGCCGGTGACGTCCACCGAGCGCAGCAGCTTCTCCAGGGCGGTCCCCGGATCGAGCGGGCCCTGTCCGGGGGAGTGCGCGTGCAGGTCGAGGTAGAGCTGGGCGTCGGGGTAGCGGTCGCTCATCAGGTGGGCCAGGTGGACGGCGAGCGAGGTCTTGCCCACCCCTGCCATGCCGTCGACGGCGGCGAGGACGATGTGGCTGGACGACACCGGGTCGCGGTGGACGATCACCTGCTCGACCAGGGTGCGCAACTCGTGCTCCCGCCCGGTGAAGTGGCTGATGTCCTTGGGCAGGCTGTGCGGGGCGAGCGGCGCGAACGCGAACGTCCGGGGACGGCCCAGGGTCACGTCGTTGGTCAGGATGCGCTGGCGTAACTCGCGCAGTTCCGGCACGGGTTCGAGCCCGAGCGCGTCCGCGAGCCGCCGCCGGGTGGACTCGTACACGGTCAGTGCGTGCGACTGGCGTCCGGAGAGGTAGAGGGCGAGCATGAGCTGGCCGGCGAGTCTCTCGCGCAGCGGATGCGCGCTGAGCCAGTCGGTCAGCTCGGGGATCACGGCCTGGTGGTGGCCCTGCGCGAGTTCGAGGTCGACGCACTCCTCCAGCGCGGTGAGCCGCTGCTCCTCCAGCCGCGAGGTGTGCGGCTGCAGGGCCGAGCTGTCCAGGCCGGCCAGTGCCGGGCCGCGCCACAGGGCGAGCCCGGCGCGGAACTCGACGACCGCCTCGGCGAACTGTCCGGCGGCGGCGCGGTGCCGGGCCGCCGCCAGCGCCTGGGTGAACATCGCCGTGTCCAACTGGTCGTCGGGCAGGTCGAGGCGGTAGCCGTTGGTGCCGACGGCGGTCGGCAGGGTGGTGACCCCGGCGGACTTGAGCAGTCCGCGCAGCATCGAGACCGCGTTGCGGACCTGCTTCTCGGCGGTGCGGGGCGGATCGTCCCAGAGGGCGTCGACGAGCTCGCCGAGCGGCACGCTCTGGTTGGCCTTCAGCAGGAGGAGCGCGAGCACCAGGTGCTGCCTGGGACCGGCCAAGGGCACCTTGCGGTGGTTCGCTCGTACTTCGAGTGGTCCGAGAATGCGGAACTTCACTCAACCCCTCCCATTCTGACGCATCGTCACCAGTGCTTCGCGGGCCGTTCGCCACGATGCTACTCGGATTCAAACGCATCTTCGAATGCCATTCGCCTCGGCTCGACGGCCTCGGGTCGGGCCCGGGTTCCGGGCTGGTTCGGGCACGACCGAACTCGGCCCGGGCGTCCGGCCGGAGGGGCGGCGCCGGTGTGCCGGCCTCTCGGACCAACGCGCCGGGCGGCGCCGGAGTTTCCCTTCGAACCGTCGGATCCGGTCGGCTTCGGGGGAGGACCGGGCCGGGACGGCCGGAGGACGGCCGGAGGATGCCATCGGCCATGATGAGCGTCCGTAGAGGTAGAGGAAGACAGTGACGACGGGGGCCGCCACATGAACGAGACTTCACGACCGCCCGATACCGCCGGGGGCCGGCCGACCGGCCGCTCGGGTGGCTACCCGCCGCCGCGTCCACGGGCCTCGTGACCGCCCGCCGTCACCCGGTGTAGTCCCGGGACGGCGCCTGCCGGCCGCTCGCGCCCGGCGTACGTTCGTTTCCTCCCTGCGCTCCCGGCCGCCCACGGGCTGTCCGGCGGCCCGGCGTTCGCGCCGCGGCACCCGTGGCACGGCCCCTCGGCCGCCGCCCGGGAGCGTTCTCCCCGGTGTCCTTCACCCCGATCGGCGGCCCGACCGCCGGATGACCGCCGGCGCCGGATGCCTTCACCCGGGCGGCAGCCCCTCCGTGCGGCACCCCGCCCACCCCGTACGTCACCGTGCCTGCCCCGTGCGCCGGGCCGAGCCTGTGCTCCGGCCGTGCCCGCGCCAGAACCGGACCATGTGTCCTGTGGTCCCGGAGGGATCTGAATCACCGATGACTCTTGTCGAACCAACCGCGGCGGCCCCGGAGTTGCTCTGGCAGGCGAAGGACCTGCTGGCCGTCCTGGACCGGCGCAGCGAGACGAGCAGTGCGAAGGACGACCAGCGGCGCCTGGAGGCGGCGGCCGACCGGCTGCTGGTCGCCTGCGAGTTCCCGAGCCTGCTGCGGTCGGTGGCCTCGGACCTGGAGCGCGTCCCGCTCGCCGGCCCGGTCACGGCCGCGGCAGCGAGCGGCGGGGCGGTCGGCGGCCCCGCTGCCGGGCCGGCGGGCGGGTCGGTGCGGCACCGGGCGGCCTGGGCCCTGGCCGGGCGGCTGCTCGGCGATCCGGGCCTGCCGGACCCCGCGGACGGCGCGACCTCCGCCCTCTCCGCCTGCGCCTTCCGCGAGGAGACCGCCTCGGCCGTCCTCGCGGCGATCACGGCCCTGGTGCACAGCAACCGGCCGGAGGCCGCGATCTCCTGGTGCGACGCGGTGCTGCCCGACGCGGCGCGGATCGCCGCCGACACCTGGGCGCCCCGGCTGCTGGCGGCCCGCGCGGAGGCCTCACTGCACCGCGGCGACGTCCTGGTCGGGCTGGCCCGTGCCGAGGCCGTGGTGGACATGGTGCCGCCGCAGCGGTGGGGCGCCTGGATCGGCGGGCCGCTCTCCTGTCTGGTCGCCGGCTACACCGACCTGGCGGAGCCCGGCGCCGCGAAGGAGTGGGTGCGCCGCCCGGTGCCCGCGCCGATCTACGAGACCAGGCACTGCCTCGGCTACCTCTACGCCCGCGGCCACTTCCACCTCGCCGCCGGCGAACACCGCTCCGCGCTGGCCGACTTCATGAGCTGCGGCCGGCTGCTGGCGTCCTGGGGACTGGACCCGGACCTCTACGCGTGGCGGCTCGCGGCGGCCGCGGCGTACCTGGGCGTCGGCGACCACGACAACGCGCTCACCATGGTCGACTCCCAGCTGGACCGGGGCGCCCCGGCCGGTGACCGGGCGCGGGTGTTCGGCCGGTCGGGGGCCCGCGGCCGGCGCCGTCAGGAGCTGCGAGAGGAGCTCTTCGCCACCCTCCAGGACACCTCCGGGCGGCCCGGGTTCCTCTCCTCGCTGCGGATCCTGCAGTGGGGCGACCTGCCCGGCACGGGCCCGCACCGGGTCGCCCGCTACAAGGTGACCGACCGGTACGCGGGGTACCTGGACCAGCTCAGCCCGTCGGAGCAGCGGGTGGCGCTGCTGGCCGCCCAGGGCGAGACCAACCAGCAGATCGCGCGCTCGCTGTCGATCACGGTCAGCACCGTGGAACAGCATCTGACCCGCACCTACCGCAAGCTGCGGGTGGCGGGCCGGGGCGAGCTGCGCAGGAAGCTGGGGTGAGTCGGGCCGCGCGGGGGCGCGGAGTCGCCGCCGGGGCGGGCATGCCCGCGCGCCCGCCCCGGCGGGACGGGCGCGCGGAGCGGCCGAAGTGCGTCGGCCCGGCGGGGTGGCGTCAGGACGGCGCGGCCGGGGTCGCGTCCGCGGGGTGCGTCAGGACAGTGCGATCGGGGTCGCGTCGGCGGGCAGCTCGCCGAGCACCTGCACGATCGCGCAGGCGAACGCCATGCCCACGCCCGTGCCCAGCAGCATGACGTGGTCGCCCGGCCGGACCTCCCGCCCGGCGAGGAGCTGGTACAGCCCGCAGATCTGGTCGCCGGCCCCGGTGTGGCCCAGCCGGCGGCCGAACTCCCACATGCCGAGGCGCAGGTCGCCGTCGAAGGGCTCCAGGATGTGCTCGACGATGCTCCGGCTCCCGGCGGACTGGTGGGTGACCCGGGCGATGTCACGGGGCTTCAGGCCGGCCTCGTCGAGGGTGCGGTGGATGAGCTCGCTCTCGGCCCGGCCGATGAGCCCGGCCATCGCGGACTGGTCGCCCTGGAAGGCCTGGACGCGTTCGCGCAGCCTGACCTGGTGTCCGAGCGTGGCCCCCGGCGGATAGAGCGCCTCCCCGCCGCGGTTGAGCTCTTCCAGGTCCGGCAGTGAGGAGGCGCAGACGTTCACCACTCGGGCGAAGCCCTGCCGGCGGGAGAGGACGAGTGCCGTGGCGGCGTCGCCGAACAGGGCCCACCGCGTGCCGCGCCAGCGGTCGATGAGCGGGTGCGTCCAGTTGTCGGCGGTGGTGACGAGGGCGGCGTCGCGGTCCGGGGCGGCGGTGAGGTAGCAGCCGGCCAGCTCCAGGGCGGCGACCATGCCGCTGCAGCCCTGCCGGATCTCCACCGCGGGGCCGTACCCGCCGATGGTGTGCCGCTGGACGTAGTGCGCCGGCGACCAGATGTCCGGGCCCTGGTGGCTCGCGGTGGCGTGCATCAGTACGGCGATGTCCGCCGCTCGGTGGTGGGACATCGCCAGCGCGTCACGCCCGGCCCGGACCGCCATGTCGGGGGCGGAGACGTCGCCCGCGACGGCCACCGAGAGCCAGCCCGTCCCGGTCGCCACCTCCGCGTCGCAGAGCCCCCGGGCGACCGCCTCGGCGACGGTGACGCGATCCGGGACGAAGGCGGCGATGCCGTCCAGATAAAGTTCTTCGAATATCACGGAAACCTGCTCCCGGCGGGTTCGGACGGGTGAATCCAGAGAATGTCGGGCCGGCCGGGCAATCCTTCCCGGAAGGCGCCGGACGGTAGCGTAACCAGGGCTCCGCGGCCGTCGCACCCCCTAAACAACCCCTACGCCCGGTATTTCCCGCAGAAAGGGCGGGTGGTGCGGTGAAGAATGGCGAGCGGCCGTGTTCGACGGAATCGGCCGCAGGGGTACCACCGCAGCCGGGGAGTCCGCGTGGAAGAGTCCGCAGTCGTCATCGTGGGGGCGAGCAGCGGCTTCGGTGCCGCGCTGGCCGAGGACCTCGCCGCCACCGGCCGGACGGTGATCGCGGGTGCCCGCAGCGCCCGCCCGTCCGGTGGCGGGGTGCGGTACCGGCAGGTCGACGTGACCGACGAGGAGAGCGTCGCGTCCTTCTTCGCCCACGTGGCGGAGGTCTCGCCGGCCCCGTACGGCCTGGTCTACAGCGCGGGCGACGCCTCGGCGGTCGGGTACGGCTGGGAGGTCGGCGCCGACGAGCTGCACCGGGTCTTCGACGCCACCTTCTTCGGCTTCGTCCGCTGCCTGCGGTACGCCGTTCCGCCCATGCGGGCGGCCGGGCGGGGCAGTGTGCTGGCCCTCGGCTCGCACAGCGCGCGGGTGCCCGTCGACATGCTGGGCGCCTACGCCTCGGCCAAGGCCGCGCTGGAGCACTACGTGCGCACGCTCGCCAAGGAGCTCACCGGGACGGGCGTGCGGGCCAACGCGCTGGGCATCGTCGCGGAGACGGCGCTGGCCCGCGACTTCCTCACCCGCAAGGCGGACGCGCTCGGGCGCGAGGCCCCGTACCCGGCGCTGCCGGACGTGCGGGACAACCTGCCGTTGGCCCGCTTCCTGCTCTCCGCCGAGTCCTCGCACGTGTCCGGCCAGGTGGTGGACGCGTTTCCGCCGGCTTGGTGAGGGCCGGGCCCCGGCCGGCCGGGGCCCTCAGGCCGGGGCGGTGAGCACCGCGTCGGTGAGGGCCAGCACACCGGCGCGGACGGCCTCCGTGCTCATCCCGGTGCCGACCAGCAGGTCGACGAACTCCGCGCGCGGCACGCCGAGGATGGCGTGGGCCATGAACTCGGCGTCGACGTCCGGCCGCGCCTCGGTGATCGCCCGGGCGAGGCCGCCGTGCCAGAGCAGGTAGCGGCCCACGTTGGCGTGCGAGCGGGAGGAGTTCTCCAGGGCGCGCAGCAGCGGGCCGCCGGGCAGCACGACGTCGTCGAACAGCTCGCCGACGAAGCGCAGCACGCGCTCCCGGGCGGGTGTGTCCGGGTCGGCCAGGCGGTCGAGCGCGCCGGACTGCCAGTCCTCCGTGAGCTGGTCGAACAGGGCGCCGATGAGGCCCTCGCGGTTCCCGAAGCGCCGGAACAGGGTGCCCTTGCCGACCCCCGCGGCCTCGGCGATGTCCTCCATCGAGACGTGGTCGACGCCGCCGTCCCGGAACAGCTGTTGAGCCGTGACCAGGATCTTGCGCCGGTTGTGCGCCGCGTCCGCGCGCTCCCTGACGGCCACATGAGCTCCCTTGACATCCTGCCGTGATCCATGGCTACGCTATCGCAACCAAACGGACCGCCGGTCCGTTTATGGTGGATGTCACGGCAGCTGAGTCAAGGAGACGCGTCCATGCGTTCTGTTCGGTTCCACGAGTACGGTTCGCCCGAGGTCCTCATCGTCGACGAGGTCCCGGACCCGGAGCCGGGCGAGGGGCAGCTGCTGGTCCGGGTGAGCGCCGCCGGGATCAGCTACGCCGAGACCCAGATCCGGTCCGGCCTGATGCAGCGGTTCGCCTGGTTCCCGGACCCGCCGCTGCCCTACGCCCCCGGCTTCGAGGTCGCGGGCACGGTCGTCCGGGTCGGCGCCGGGGTCGGGGACGAGTGGGTCGGCCGCAAGGTCGTCGGCGCCGCCCCGACCGCCGGCGGCTACTCGGAGCTGGCGGTCCTGCCCGCCGGTGCCGCCCAGCCGATCCCCGACGGACTGGGGGAGCACGAGGCGCTGGCGCTGTTCGGCCAGGGAGTGGTCGCGGTCGGCGTGGCCGAGGTCGCCGCGATCCAGCCGAAGGACGTCGTCCTCGTCCAGGCCGCCGCGGGCGGCGTCGGCAGCCTGCTGGTGCAGCTGGCGAAGAACGCCGGCGCCGAGGTGATCGCACTGGCGCGCGGCGAGAAGAAGCTCGCCCTCGCCCGTGAGCTCGGGGCGGACCACGTCCTCGACTACACCGAGGAGGGCTGGGAGCAGCGGGTCCGCGACGTCGCCCCCGCCGGCGTCCAGGTCGCCTTCGACGGGGTCGGCGGCGAGGTTTCCAAGGCCTCGTTCGACCTGCTCGCGATGGGCTTCGGCCGGCTGGTCGTCTACGGCACCGCCGGTGGCACCGCCCCGCAGTTCGACCCGGAGATGCTGTACGTCCGCGGGGTCTCGGTCTCCGGCTTCGGCCCGCGGGTCTTCCTGCAGCCCGAGTACGGGGCCCGGCTGCGGCAGACGGCCTTCGAGCTGGCCGCGGCCGGCACCCTGAAGCCGGTCGTCGGCCAGGTGTTCCCGCTGGCCGAGGCCGCCGCCGCCCACCGGGCGTTCGAGGAGCGCACCACCCTCGGCAAGGCCGTCCTGGTCCCGTAGTCCCCGGCCCGGCGGCCCCGCCGGGTGGTACCCCCTGTCGAATGCGCCCGGTCCGATTCACGGACCGGGCGCATTCCTGTTTCCGGCACCGGCCCGCCGCGATGATTTCCGCCGGCCGGTGCCGGACTTCCCGCCGGCCCCCGTCGATATTCGGGCGGGATAAGGGACACCCCTCCGGTAGGGGTTTGTCAGGGGAGTGCCCGAACGGTTCTCACGCCTAGCATCGGAATCTGATCGACTGTGCACGGCCATTGTCCCGAACATATCGACGGTGGGAGAACCAGGACCATGAACGGCTCGGTTGGTGAGATCGAAGCGACGGACGGCGCGATCGCCGTCATCGGCATGTCCTGCCGCTTCCGCGGTGCGCACGGCGCCGACGAGTTCTGGCAGCTGCTGAGCACCGGCACCGACGCGGTCACCGCCGCCCCCGCCGGGCGGCCCGGCCGGGCCCGGGGCAGCTACCTCGACACCGTCGACCGCTTCGACGCCGCGTTCTTCGGCATGACCGCGGCGGAGGCCGACGCGACCGACCCGCAGCAGCGCCTGGTGCTCGAACTCGGCTGGGAGGCACTGGAGAACGCCGGCGTCCGCCCCGCGGACACCGGCCGCCTCGGCGTCTTCGTCGGGGCCATCTGGGACGAGTACGGCGAGCTGAGCCGCCGGGCCGGCCCCGACACCTTCGGCCGGCACACCGTCACCGGGGTGCACCGCGGCGTCATCGCCAACCGCCTCTCCCACGTCCTCGGCGCGGGCGGCCCCAGCCTGGTCGTCGACACCGGGCAGTCCTCCTCCCTGGTCGCCGTGCACCTGGCCTGCGAGAGCCTGCGCCGCGGCGAGTCCGAGCTGGCCGTCGCCGCCGGCGTCAACCTGCTGCTCGGCGCCGACAACGAGGCGCTGCTCGCCGCCTGGGGCGGCCTGTCACCGGACGGCGTCTGCCGCACCTTCGACGCCCGCGCCAACGGCTTCGTCCGCGGCGAGGGCGCGGCCGCCGTCCTGCTGAAGCCCTTGGCCGCGGCGATCGCCGACGGTGACACCGTGCTGGCGACCATCCTCGGCAGCGCGGTCAACCACGGCGGCGAGGAGAGCCTCGCCACCCCCAGCGTGGACGCCCAGCAGGCGGTGCTCGCCGCGGCGCACCGGGCCGCCGGTGTCACCCCCGCCGACCTCCAGTACGTCGAACTGCACGGCACCGGCACCCCGGTGGGCGACCCGGTCGAGGCCGCCGCGCTGGGCGCGGCGCTCGCCGCCCGGCGCGCGACCGAGCCGGCGCTGGTGGTCGGCTCGGTCAAGACGAACATCGGGCACCTCGAAGGCGCCGCCGGGATCGCCGGCCTGGTCAAGGCGGTGCTCGCGGTGCGCCACCGCGCCATCCCCGCCACCCTGCACCACGAGACGCCCCACCCCGACATCCCGCTCGCCGCGCTCCACCTGGAGGTGGCGCGCGAGCTGCGCCCGTGGCCCCGGCCGGACCGGCCGCTGGTCGCCGGGGTCAGCTCCTTCGGGATGGGCGGCACCAACTGCCACCTGGTGCTCACCGAAGGGCCGGAGCGGCCGGAACGCCCCGCCGCCGGGCCGATGCCGGCCGTGCCGTGGGTGGTCAGCGGGCACACCCCGGCGGCCCTGCGCGCCCAGGCGGCCCGGCTCACCGCACTGGCCGGTGCCGACCCGGCGGACGTCGGTCACTCCCTCGTCACCACCCGGCCGCTGCACGCGCACCGCGCCGTCGTGGTCGGCGCCGGGACGGCCGAGCTTCTCGCCGCGCTGGACGGCGTCGCCGGGCCGGGCATCCCGGCGGACGACCCCCGGCTCGCCTTCGTGTTCACCGGCCAGGGCGCCCAGCGCCTCGGCATGGGACGCGAACTCCAGGCCGCCTACCCGGAGTTCGCCCGGGTCTTCGACGAGGTGTGCGGCCGCCTGGACGCCCTGCTGGGCGGCTCGCTGGCGGAGACGATCAACTCGGGGGAGGGCCTCGACCGGACCGGCCGGACCCAGCCCGCGCTGTTCGCGGTCGAGGTCGCGCTGGCCGCGCTGCTGGCGTCCTGGGGAGTCCGGCCGGACCTCGTCATCGGCCACTCCGTCGGCGAGATCGCGGCCGCCCACGTGGCCGGGGTGCTCGACCTCCCGGACGCCTGCGCCCTGGTGGCGGCCCGCGCCACGCTGATGCAGGCGCTGCCCGGCGACGGCGGGGCCATGCTCGCCGTCGAGGCCACCGAGGAGGAGGTCCGCACCCTGCTCGGCACCCTCGACGGCGACCGGGCCGGCGTCGTCGACATCGCCGCCGTGAACGGCCCGACCTCGGTCGTGCTGTCCGGCGCCGACCCCGTCGTCACGGAACTCGCCGAGCGGCTGCGCGCCGGAGGCCGGCGGGTCAAGCGGCTCACCGTCAGCCATGCCTTCCACTCGCCCCTGATGGACCCGATGCTGCCGGAGTTCCGGCAGGTCGTGGCCGGGCTCGGGTTCCGGCCGCCGCGCGTGCCCCTGCTCTCCACCGTCACCGGGGCCCCGCTCACGGCGGCCGAGGCCGCCTCGCCCGACTACTGGGTCGGCAACGTGCGCCGGCCCGTCCGGTTCGCCGACGCGGTCCGCCGCTCCGGCGCGACGGCCTTCCTGGAGGTCGGCCCCGACGCCGCGCTGACCGGCGCGATCGGCGACACCCTGCCCGACGCCCTCGCGCTGCCCGCACTCCGGGCCGACCGGGCCGAACCGCTGCGGCTGCTGACCTCCGTCGGCCGGCTCTTCGAGCACGGCGTCGCGGTCGACTGGCCGCGACTGTTCGAGGGCACCGGCGCCCGCAGGATCGCCCTGCCCGGCTACGCCTTCCAGCGCGACCGGCACTGGCTCGGCATCCCGCGCGGAGACGACCCCGTCTACGAGCCCACCCGCGCCGAAGCGCTGCGGCAGCGACTGGCCGAACTGCCCGACCCCGGTGCCGCCACCACCGACCTGGTCACCCGGACCGTCGCACGCGTCCTCGGCGGCGACGCCGCCGCCCTGGACGTCGACAGCGCCTTCCGGGACCTCGGCCTCACCTCGGTGACCTCGGTCGAACTGCGCGACGCCCTGGTCGCCGAGACCGGACTCCCGCTGCGCACCGGCCTGGTGTTCGACCACCCCACGCCGCGCCGGCTCGCCGCGCACGTGCACCGCTCGCTCTTCCCTGCCGACCCCGACCCGGCGGCCCCGCCCGTCGGCGGGCCGGTCGCGGAGCAGGACGACGCGGTCGCCATCGTCGGGATCGGCTGCCGGTTCCCCGGCGGGGTCTCCTCGCCGGCCGACCTGTGGGACGTCGTCGCCGGCGAGCGCGACGTCATCTCCGCCTTCCCGGCCGACCGGGGGTGGACTCCCGGCCCGGTCCGCCACGGTGGTTTCCTCGCCGGTGCCGCCGACTTCGACGCCGACTTCTTCGGGATCTCCCCGCGCGAGGCACTGGCGATGGATCCGCAGCAGCGGCTGCTGCTGGAGACGGCGTGGGAGGCGTTCGAGCACGCCGGTATCGACCCGGTGGCGTTGCACGGCAGCCGCACCGGCGTCTACGTCGGCGCCACCGCGGAGGAGTACGGACCTCGGCGGCACGCGGCCCCCGACCACCTGAACGGCTTCCTGCTGACCGGCACCTCACCGAGCGTCATGTCCGGCCGGATCGCGTACGCGTTCGGTTTCACCGGTCCGGCGTTGACGGTGGACACGGCGTGCTCGTCGTCGCTGGTGGCGCTGCATCTGGCGGTGCAGGCGTTGCGCAACGGTGAGTGTTCGTTGGGTGTGGTGGGTGGGGTGACGGTGATGTCGTCGCCGGGGACGTTCGTGGAGTTCTCGCGGCAGCGGGGGTTGGCGGCGGACGGTCGGTGCAAGTCGTTCTCGGCGGGTGCGGACGGGACGGGGTGGTCCGAGGGTGTCGGTGTGTTGTTGGTGGAGCGGTTGTCGGACGCGCGGCGGCTCGGGCACCGGGTCTGGGCGGTGGTGCGGGGCTCGGCGGTCAACCAGGACGGTGCGTCGAACGGTCTGACGGCGCCGAACGGTCCTTCGCAGGAGCGGGTGATCCGGCAGGCGTTGGCGGCTGCGGGTCTGTCGGCGTCCGAGGTGGACGCGGTGGAGGCGCACGGGACGGGGACGAAGCTGGGTGATCCGATCGAGGCCGAGGCGTTGTTGGCGACGTACGGGCGTGATCGTGAGGCGGACCGGCCGCTGTATCTGGGGTCGGTGAAGTCGAACATCGGGCATACGCAGGCGGCCGCGGGTGTGGCGGGTGTGATCAAGATGGTGATGGCGATGCGGAGCGGCGTCCTGCCGCGCTCGCTGCACCTGGACGAGCCGACACGCCATGTCGACTGGTCGGCGGGTGCGGTGGAGTTGCTGGGTGAGGCCCGGGAGTGGGTGCCGGGTGAGCGGCCGCGTCGGGCGGGGGTGTCGTCGTTCGGGATCAGTGGCACGAACGCGCACGTGATCCTCGAAGAGGGGGATCCGGCGGCGGACGTCGATCGTGCGGGCACAGCGGGGATGCCGGTGGTGCCGTGGGTGGTGTCGGCGCGGTCGGTGGAGGCGTTGGACGCGCAGGTGGCGCGGGTGGCTGCGCTGGCGCCCGAGGGTGGTGGCGTCGATCCGGTGGATGTCGGGTGGTCGTTGGTGTCGTCGCGGGCGGTGTTCGAGCACCGGGCCGTGCTGTTGGGTTCGGGTCCGGCTGTGGTGGCCGCGCCGGGTGCGGCGCGCTCTGGGGTGGGGTTCCTGTTCGCGGGCCAGGGTGGTCAACGCGTCGATATGGGCCGTGAGTTGTCCGAGGCGTTTCCGGTGTTCCGGGCGGCGTTCGAGGAGGTGTGCGCGGGTCTGGACGCGCCGGTGGCGGAGGTGGTGGCCTCGGGTGAGGGGCTGGGCCGTACGGGGTTGGCGCAGCCGGCGTTGTTCGCGTTGGAGGTGGCGCTGTTCCGGTTGCTGTCCTCGTGGGGTGTGACGCCGAAGGTGCTGGTGGGGCATTCGGTGGGGGAGGTCGCGGCGGCGCATGTGGCGGGGGTGTTCGATCTGGCGGACGCCTGCACGCTGGTGTCGGCTCGGGCGCGTTTGATGGAGGCGTTGCCGGCGGGTGGGGTGATGGTGGCTCTGGAGGCGGCGGAGCACGAGGTGGTCCCGCTCCTCGAAGGCCTGGACCACACGGGGATCGCGGCGGTCAACTCGCCGACCTCGCTGGTGGTGTCCGGCGCGGAGGACGAGGTCCGCACGGTGCTGGAGGCGTTGCCGGGTCGTCGGACGAAGCGGCTCGATGTGAGTCACGCCTTCCATTCCCCGCTGATGGCCCCGATGTTGGCGCAGTTCCGGGACGTGGTGGCGGGGTTGGAGTTCCACCCGCCCCGGCTTCCGGCGGTCTCGACGGTGACCGGCGGCCCGGTGGACGGGGAGTGGTGCGACCCGGGGTACTGGGTCGAGCACGTGGCCCGCACGGTCCGCTTCGCGGACGCCGTCACCGCGTCGGGCGTGGACAGTTGGGTCGAACTCGGCCCCGACGCCGTCCTCGCCGGCCTCGTCGACAACGCCACCCCGACGCTGCGCGCGGACCGGCCGGAGGGCCGGCAGGCGGTGGCGGCGCTCGCGCACGCCTTCGTCCACGGTGCGGATGTCGACTGGCCGGTGCTGTTCGCGGGCCGGGAGCCGCGTCGGGTCGAGCTGCCGACCTACGCCTTCCAACGCGAGCGCTACTGGCTGGAGCCCCTCGCGGGTGATGTGACCTCCGCCGGTCTCACCGACGCGGCGCATCCGCTGCTCGCGGCGGTGGTCGAACTCCCCGACGGGGGAACGGTGCTGACCGGCCGGATCTCGCTCGGCGCCCACCCCTGGCTGGCCGACCATGTCGTACCCGGGGGCCTGCTGCTGCCCGGTGCGGCCTTCGTGGAGCTGGCGGTCGCCGCCGGTGACCGGGTCGGTGCGCCACGGATCGAGGATCTGACGGTGACCGCGCCGCTGACGCTCGCCGAGCACGGCGTCGCGCTGATCCGGGTGACGGTGTCGGCCGAGGACGCCGCCGGGCGCAGGGACCTCACCGTGGACTCGCGGAGCGACCCCGAGGAGGAGTGGACACGCCACGCCGACGGCCTGCTCGGCCGCGCGAACGCCACGCCGTCCGCCACGCCGTCCGTCGCGGCGTCCGCCGTCGGGCCGTCCGCCGCCGGTGCGTGGCCGCCGCCGGAGGCCGCCGAGGTCGACACGACGGACGTCTACCGGCGGCTGGCCGAGCACGGCTACGCCTACGGCCCGGCCTTCCAGGGCCTGCGGCGGCTCTGGCGGGTCGGCGCGGACCTCTGCGCCGAGGTCGAGCCGGCCGCCCCCTCCGGCGCGGATGCCTTCGTCGTCCACCCCGCGCTGCTCGACGCCGCCCTGCACCCGTGGCTGCCGGGCGCCGCCACCGGGGACGGGCCGCGCCTGCTGCCGTTCGCCTGGCAGGGCGTGGAGGTCCAGGCGACCGGAGCCGGCCGCCTGCGGGTCCGGATCAGCCCGGTGGGGCCCGACGCGGTGGCCCTGCACCTCGCCGACGCGTCCGGCCGCCCGGTGCTGACCGTGGACTCCCTGACCTGGCGGGAGGCGCGCGGCGGCGCCGATGCCTCGGCCCGGCACCTCTTCCAGGTGGACTGGACACCGGTCGGGACCGGCTGGGCCGACGCCGAGCCGTGCACCGAGCTGGCCTGGGACGCCGATCCGGCCGAGCTGTCCGATCCGGTGCCGGCGCTCGTCGCGGTGTCGGTACCGGCCGGCGGGGAGGACGTCGTGGCGTCGGCCCACGCGCTGACCCGGGGGGCCCTGCGACTGGTCCAGGCCTGGTTGGCGCAGGACCGGTTCGCCGACGCCTGCCTGGTGTTCGTGCTCGACGAGCGCGATCTGGCCTCCGCCGGGGTGCGCGGGCTGATCCGGTCGGCGAGTACCGAGCACCCCGGCCGCTTCCGGCTCGTCGCCGTGACCGGCCGGCCCGATCCGGCGGCCCTCCCGGTGCCGGTTCAGGTGCCGGTGCCGGGGTCCGCAGAGCCGGAGCCGGAGCCGGAGCTGGCGCTGCGCGACGGTGTCGTCCTGGCGCCCCGGCTGGCCCGGCTCACGCCCGAGGCCGACGCACCGGAACTCCGGTTCGACCCGGCCGGGACGCTGCTGCTCACCGGAGGCACCGGTGAGCTGGGGGCCTCGCTGGCCCGGCACCTGGTCCGCGAGCACGAGGTCCGGCGCCTGCTGGTGCTGAGCCGCAGCGGCCCGTCGGCTCCGTCGGCCGCCCGGTTGCGCGACGAACTCGCCGCCCTGGGTGCCGAGGTGACCGTCGTCGCCTGCGACGCCGCCGACCGGGCGGCACTCGACGCCGTCCTGCGCGACGTCCCGGCCGCCCACCCGGTGCGGGCGGTCGTCCACGCCGCCGGTGTGCTGGACGACGGCATCGTCACCGCCCTGACCGGGGAGCGGGTCGAGGCCGTCCTGCGGCCCAAGGTCGACGCCGCGTGGGCGCTGCACGAGGCGACCCGGGCGCTGGACCTCACCGCCTTCGTGCTCTACTCCTCGGTCTCCGCCCAGATCGGCGCGGCCGGGCAGGCGAACTACGCGGCGGCCAACGCCTTCCTCGACGCGCTGGCCGAGCACCGGGTGCGGGCCGGTCTGCCGGCCACCTCCCTGGCGTGGGGCCTGTGGGCGCAGGCCGGCGGCATGGCCGACACCCTGACGGACACCGACCTGGCCCGGATGGCCCGGACCGGTGTGCTGCCGCTGCCGCACGACACCGGGGTCCGGCTGTTCGACCTGGCGGTGCGGCAGAACCGCGCGCTCGTCGTGCCGATGCGCTTCGACCCCGCCGCCGTCCCGGGCGTCGCGGTGCCGCCGTTGCTGCGTGGCCTGCTGCGCCCCGGGACCGAGGGTCGGCGGAGCGCGGGAGCCGGGCCGCTCGCCGGAGCGGCGGCGCTGCCGGTCGCCGACCGGGCGGCCGCGCTGGCCGCGCTGGTGCGGGACACTACGGCTGCCGTGCTCGGCCACGCCGACCCCGACGCCCTCGACCTGGACCGGACCTTCCAGAGCCTCGGACTGGACTCGCTGACCGCCGTCGAACTCCGCAACGGGCTGGCCGCCGCGCTCGGGTCACGGGTGCCGACCACGCTGGTCTTCGACTACCCGACCCCCCGGGCCGTGATCGGCCATCTGCTGGCCGAGCTGACCGGAGAGCCCGCGGCCGTCGCCGCACCGGGCCCGGCGACCCGGGCCGACGAGCCCATCGCCATCGTCGCGATGGCCTGCCGCTACCCGGGCGAGGTGGACTCCCCGGAGGCCCTGTGGCGGGTCGTCGCCGAGGAACGCGACGTGGTGTCCGGCTTCCCCACCGACCGGGGCTGGCCGTCGGACCTGTTCGACCCGGACCCGGAGCGCCCCGGCCGCACCTACGCCACCGGCGGCGGCTTCCTGCACTCGGCGGCGCTCTTCGACGCCGCGTTCTTCGACATCTCGCCGCGGGAGGCGCTGGGCATGGACCCGCAGCAGCGCCTGCTGCTGGAGACGGCGTGGGAGTCGCTGGAGCGGGCCGGGATCGACCCGGCCACCCTGCGCGGCAGCCGGACCGGCGTGTTCGCCGGGCAGATGTACCACGACTACGCGCCCAGCGTGGACCGGATGCCCGAGGACCTCGAAGGCATCCTGCTGACCGGCAACACCGGCAGCGTGCTGTCCGGCCGGCTGTCCTACGCGTTCGGGCTGACCGGTCCCGCGATCACGGTGGACACCGCCTGCTCCTCGTCCCTGGTGGCGGTGCACCTCGCCGCACAGGCGCTGCGGGCGGGGGAGTGCACGATGGCGCTGGCCGGCGGGGTGACGGTGATGTCGACGCCCGGCACCTTCGTCGAGTTCGCCCGGCAGCGCGGCCTGGCCCCCGACGGGCGGTCCAAGCCGTTCTCGGCCGCCGCCGACGGCGTCGGCTGGTCGGAGGGCGTCGGCGTGCTCGTGCTGGAGCGGCTGTCGGACGCCCGGCGCAACGGGCACCCCGTGCTGGCGGTGGTGCGCGGCTCGGCGGTCAACCAGGACGGCGCGTCGAACGGGCTGACCGCGCCGAACGGGCCGGCGCAGCAGCGGGTGATCCGCCAGGCGCTGGCGAACGCCGGGCTGACCGCGGCCGACGTGGACGTGGTCGAGGCGCACGGCACCGGGACGAAGCTCGGCGACCCGATCGAGGCCGAGGCGCTGCTCGCCACCTACGGGCGCGAACGCACGGGGGAGCGGCCGCTGTACCTGGGGTCGGTGAAGTCCAACATCGGGCACACCCAGGCCGCCGCCGGGGTGGCCGGCATCATCAAGCTGGTCATGGCGCTGCGGCACGGGGTGCTGCCCCGGAGCCTGTACGCCGAGGAGCCGTCACCGCACGTGGACTGGACGGCGGGCGGGGTGGAGCTGCTCGCGGGCAGCCGGCCCTGGACGGCCGACGGCGCGCCCCGACGCGGCGCGGTCTCCTCGTTCGGCATCAGCGGCACCAACGCCCATGTGATCGTCGAGCAGGCACCGGCCGCTCCGGCCGCCGCTCCGGCCGCCGCCCCGGCCCCCGGTGTCGTGCCCTGGGTGTTCTCCGCCCGGAGCCTGCCCGCCCTGCGGGCGCAGGCCGCCCGGCTCGCCGGCCGCTCGGCGGACGACCCGGTGCGGGTCGCCGCCGCGCTGCTCGCCACCCGGTCGGCGTTCGAGCACCGTGCCGTCGTGGTCGGTGCCGGCCCCGAGGAGCTGGACGCGGCCCTGCGGGCGCTGGCCGCCGGTGAACCGCACGCCCGGGCGGTGCTCGGCGAGCGGACCGAGGAACCCGGTGGGGTGGTCTTCGTCTTCCCCGGCCAGGGCTCCCAGTGGATCGGCATGGCCCGCGAACTGGCGGCCACCGCCCCGGTGTTCGAGCAGGCCCTGGCCGCCTGCGACCGGGTGATCGGCGAACTCACCGGCTGGTCGGTGCTGGACGTCGTGACGGGCGCCGAGGGGGCGCCCCCGCTGGAGCGGGTGGACGTGGTGCAGCCCGCGCTGTTCGCGGTGATGGTGTCGCTGGCGCAGCTCTGGCGCTCCCTGGGCGTCCACCCCGCCGCCGTGGTCGGGCACTCGCAGGGCGAGATCGCGGCCGCCCACGTGGCGGGCGGCCTCTCGCTCGCGGACGCCGCCCGGATCGTGGTGCTGCGCAGCCGGGCCCTGACCGAACTGGCCGGCTCGGGCGGCATGCTGTCCGTCCCGCTGCCCGCGGCCGAGGTGACGGCGGCCCTGGCCGGGCGCGACGGCCGGCTCTCGGTGGCCGCGGTGAACGGGCCGCGCGCGACGGTGGTGTCCGGCTGGATCGACGCGGTGGACGCCTTCGAGGCGGAACTGCTCGCGGCAGGGGTCCAGGTGCGCCGGATCCCGGTCGACTACGGGTCGCACTCCGTCCAGGTCGAGCCGCTCCGGGAACGGCTGCTCGCCGAACTCGGGTCGGTCGCCCCGGTCTCCGGCACCGTGCCGATGTGGTCCACCGTCACCGGCGGGCCGGTCGACACGGCGGAGCTGGACGCCGGCTACTGGTACGAGAACCTCCGCCGCACCGTCCGGCTCGACGAGGTGGTCGGCGAACTGCTGGCGACCGGGCACGGCGTGTTCGTGGAGTGCAGCCCGCACCCGGTGCTCACCGTCGGGATCCGTGACCGGGCCGAGAGCGGTGACCGGGCCGGCGTCGCGGCCACCGGATCGCTGCGGCGCGACCGGGGCGGCCTCGACCAGTTCCTGCGCAGCGCGGCCGAACTGTACGTGCGCGGGGTCCCGGTGGACTGGACCCGCGTCGTCGGGCCCGTCGCCGGACCGCCCGTCGACCTGCCCACCTACCCGTTCCAACGGGAGCGGTTCTGGCTCGGCCCGGTCGCCACCGACACCGATGTCACCGCCGCCGGGCTGACCGGCACCGGCCACCCGCTGGTCGGGACCGCCGTCGACCTCCCGGACGGCGGGCTGGTCCTGACCGGCCGGCTCGCCCTGGACACCCGGCCCTGGCTGGCCGACCACACCGTGTTCGACCGCGTCCTGGTGCCCGGGACGGCCTTCGCCGACCTGCTGACCGCGATCGGCGACCGGGTCGGCTCGCCCTGCCTGGAGGAGGTGACCGTGACCGCCCCGCTGGTCGTGCCGGAGCACGGCGCGGTCCTGGTCCGGGCCGTGGTCGCGCCGGCCGACGAGGAGGGCCGCCGCCGGGTGACCGTCCACTCCCGCGCCGGGACGGACGACACCGCGCCGCCGTGGACGGACCACGTCGAAGCCGTGCTCGGCTCGACCGGCGGCCTCCCGGTCGAGCTGCGCTCCTGGCCCCCCGCCGGCGCCACCGAGATGGACCTCGACGGGGTGTACGAGCGGCTCGCCGCCGACGGCTACCGGTACGGTCCGAGCTTCCGGGGGCTGCGCCGGCTCTGGCGGCTGGGCGCGGACCTCTACGCCGAGGCCGTGCTGGACGGCGAACAGCCCGAGGGGCACCTCGTGCACCCGGGCCTGTTCGACAGTGCGCTGCACCCCCTGCTGTTCGCCGACGACCGGGAGGGCGGGCTGCCGTTCGCCTGGCGGGGCGTGCGCGTGCACGCCTCCGGCGCCACCCGGGTCCGGGCCCGGATCAGCCCGGCCGGCGCCGACGCGGTGTCGGTGGCACTCGCCGACGGCACCGGCGCGCCGGTGCTGACCGTCGACTCCCTGGTGCTGCGGCCGGCGGCCCGGGAGGCGCTCGCCGCCGCCGCGGGGACGGCCGACGCCCTGCACCTGGTCGACCTCGTCCCGGTGCGGCCCGCGCCGGCGGACACCGACACCACCCGCTGGGCCGTGCTCGGCGCGCTGCCCTCCTGGTGGCCCGCCGACCTGGGCACACCCGTCGCGTTCCCCGACCCGGCGGCCCTGGCCCAGGCCCCCGGGCCCCGGCCGACCGTCGTCCTGGCCCCGATGGACCTGTCGGCGTCCCCGCTGGACCCGGTCGACCCGGCGGCGGACGTCGCGGGCGGCGCCCGCCGGGCCGTCCACCGGGCGCTCGACCTGGTCCGGTCCTGGCTCGCGGACGACCGGCTGGACGGCACGGAACTCGTCGTGGTGACGGTCGACGCCCTCGCCGCCGACCCGGTCCAGGCCGGCGTCCGGGGCCTGCTGGCCACCGCCCAGACCGAGAACCCCGGCCGGTTCCGGCTCGTCGACCTCGACGGTGAGGCCGCCGCCCGGTCCCTGCCCGCCGCACTGGCCACCGACGAGCCGCAACTGGTGCTGCGCGGCGCCGAGTCCTTCGTCCCCCGGCTGGTGCCGGCCGCGAGCAGGCCGGCCCTCCCGGTGCCGGACACCGCCGCCTGGCGGCTGGAGATCCCGGAGGCCGGCACGCTGGACAGCCTGACGCTGGTGCCCGCCGACACCGCCGACCGGCCGCTGGAGCCGGGCCAGGTCAGGGTCGCCGTCCGGGCGGCCGGGCTGAACTTCCGCGATGTCCTGATGGCGCTCGGGATGTACCCGGGCGAGATCGTCCTCGGCAGCGAAGGGGCCGGGATCGTCACCGAAGTCGCCCCGGACGTCACCGAGTTCGTGCCGGGGGACCGGGTGGTGGGGATGTTCTTCCACGCCTTCGGCCCGGTCGCGGTCGCCGACCGGCGCATGATCGCCCCGATGCCCGCCGGCTGGTCGTTCGCGCAGGCCGCGTCGGTGCCGGTCGTCCACCTGACCGCCTACTACGGGCTGGTCGACCTCGCCGGGCTGCGCGCCGGGGAGCGGGTGCTGATCCACGCGGCCACCGGCGGCGTGGGGATGGCGGCCGTCCAACTGGCCCGCCACCTCGGGGCGGAGGTCTACGGCACCACCAGCCCCGCCAAGCAGACGGTCCTGCGCGACCTTGGCGTCGACGAGGCGCACCGCGCCTCCTCGCGGTCGCTCGACTTCGAGGACCGCGTCCGCACCGCCACCGGCGGCCGCGGCGTCGACGTGGTGCTGAACTCGCTGGCCCGCGAGTACGTCGACGCCTCACTGCGGCTCACGGTGCCGGGCGGCCGGTTCGTCGAGATGGGCAAGACCGACATCCGGGCCGCCGCCGACGTCGCGCGCGACCACGACGGCGTCACCTACCGCGCCTACGACCTCGTCGACGCCGGACCGGAGCGGATCGGGCGGATGCTGCGCGAGGTCCTGGACCTGTTCCGGGCCGGAGCGCTGACCCTCTCCCCGGTCCGGGCCTGGGACGTGCGCAGGGCCAAGGACGCCTTCCGGCACCTGCGCGAAGCCCGGCACGTGGGCAAGAACGTCCTGACCGTGGCGCCCGCGCTCGACCCCGACGGCACCGTCCTGGTCACCGGAGCCACCGGTGTGCTCGGCGGGATGATCGCCCGCCACCTCGTCCGGGCCCACGGCGTCCGGCACCTCGTGCTGGCCAGCCGCAGCGGCGCGGCCGCCGACGGCGCCGGCCGGCTGGCCGCCGAACTCGGCGAGGCCGGCGCCCATGTCACCCTCGCCGCCTGCGACATCGCCGACCGCGCCGCGCTGGCCGACCTCCTGGCCGGCATCCCGGAGAAGCACCCGCTGACCGGCGTCGTCCACGCGGCCGGAGTCCTCGACGACGGCGTGCTCACCTCGCTCGACGCCGGCCAGGTCGACCGCGTCCTGCGGCCGAAGATCGACGCCGCCTGGCACCTGCACGACCTCACCCGCGACCTCGACCTGGCCGCCTTCGTCCTCTACTCCTCCATCGCCGGCGTCAACGGCGCCGCCGGCCAGGCCAACTACGCCGCCGCCAACACCTTCCTCGACGCCCTCGCCGGGCACCGCGCCGCGAGCGGCCGGGCCGGGCTCTCGCTCGCCTGGGGCCTCTGGGAGGACGCCAGCGGGATGACCGGACACCTCGCCGAGGCCGACCGCGCCCGGATGGCCCGCGGCGGGCTGGTACCGATGACCGCCGCGCAGGGGCTCGACCTGTTCGACGCCGCGCTCGCCGCCGGCGAACCCGTCGTCGTCCCGGCCCGGCTCGACACCCGCGCCCTGCGGGCCGAGCCCGCCGGGGTGCCCGCGCCGCTGCGGGACCTGGTGCGCACCGCCGTGGTCCGGCGCACCGCGGCAGTCGGCGGCGACGGGGGGCAGTCCCTCGCCGAGCGGCTGGCCCCGCTGTCCGCCCAGGACCGGCGTGACACACTGCTCGACCTGGTCACCGCCCAGGTCGCCGCCGTCCTCGGCCACTCCGACCCGGCCCAGGTGCGGGGCGCGCGCGCCTTCAAGGAACTCGGCGTGGACTCGCTCACCGGGGTCGAACTGCGCAACCGGCTGGCCGCCCTGAGCGGACTCCGGATCCCCGTGACCCTCGTCTTCGACCACCCCAGCCCGGCCCGGGTCACCGACCACATCCTCGGCAGGCTCGCCCTCCCCGAGGAGGACGAGGACCCGGTGATGGCCGGCCTCCGGGCGGTCGGCGACGCCCTGTCGGGCCTCCGCGCCGACACCGACGCCCGCCGGCGCGTCGGCGCCCGCCTGCGGGAACTGCTCGACGCCTGCGCGGTTCCGGACCAGGACACGGACGGCGAGGGCACCGACGACCTCGACGCGGCGACCGACGACGAACTGTTCGCCCTGGTCGACCAGGACCGGCCGTAGGCCCTCCGTCCCCTACCACTGCTCCGCTGCTCCGCTGCTCCGCTGTCTCCCGCTGCTCCAGTGCCCGCCGTTCCATCGCCCTGCCGTATGTGACCCGACCAGGGAGTGACCTCGCGTGTCCGACGAATCCAAGCTCCGCGAATACCTCAAGCGTTCGATCGCCGACGCGCGTGACGTGCGGAGGCAGCTCGAAGAGGTCCAGGGCAAGGCGAACGAGCCCATCGCCGTGGTCGGCATGGCCTGCCGGTTCCCCGGCGGGGTCGCCTCGCCGGAGGACCTGTGGCAGTTGGTCGCCGACGGCGTCGACGCCGTCGGAGGCCTGCCGACCGACCGTGGGTGGGAGCTCGACCGCCTCTACGACCCCGACCCCGAGGCGGCCGGCCGCAGCTACGCCCGGGACGGTGGATTCCTCTACGGCGCGGCCGACTTCGACGCGGGCTTCTTCGGGATCTCGCCGCGCGAGGCGCTGGCGATGGACCCGCAGCAGCGGCTGCTGCTGGAGACGGCGTGGGAGGCGTTCGAGCACGCCGGAATCGACCCGGTGGCGCTGCACGGCAGCCGCACCGGCGTCTACGTCGGCGCCAGCGGCCACGAGTACGGCCCCGGCGTCGACGAGACCCCGGCCGAGGTGGAGGGACTCGTCCTCACCGGCAGCGCTCCCAGCGTCATGTCGGGCCGGGTCGCCTACACCTTCGGTTTCACCGGTCCGACGCTGACGGTCGACACCGCCTGTTCCTCCTCGCTGGTGGCCGTCCACCTGGCGGCGCAGGCGCTGCGCAACGAGGAGTGCCCGCTGGCCGTGGCCGCCGGGGTCACGATCATGTCGACCCCCCGGACGTTCGTGGAGTTCTCGCGGCAGCGGGTCGGGGCGCCGGACGGCCGGTGCAAGTCCTTCTCGGCGGCCGCCGACGGCGCGGGCTGGTCGGAGGGCGTGGGCGTGCTGCTCCTGGAGCGGTTGTCGGACGCGCGGCGGCTCGGGCACCGGGTGTTGGCGGTGGTGCGCGGCAGTGCGGTGAATCAGGACGGTGCGTCGAACGGGCTGACGGCGCCGAACGGTCCTTCGCAGGAGCGGGTGATCCGGCAGGCGTTGGCGGCTGCGGGTCTGTCGGCGTCCGAGGTGGACGCGGTGGAGGCGCACGGGACGGGGACGAAGCTGGGTGATCCGATCGAGGCTCAGGCCCTGCTGGCGACGTACGGGCGTGACCGTGACGCGGACCGGCCGCTCTACCTCGGGTCGGTGAAGTCCAACATCGGACACACCCAGCACGCGGCGGGGATGGCCGGTGTGATCAAGATGGTGCTGGCGATGCGGCACGGCGTCCTGCCCCGGAGCCTGTATGCGGAGGAACCGTCACCGTTCATCGACTGGTCGGCGGGTGCGGTGGAGTTGCTGGGTGAGGCCCGGGAGTGGGTGCCGGGTGAGCGGCCGCGTCGGGCGGGGGTGTCGTCGTTCGGGATCAGTGGCACGAACGCGCACGTGATCGTGGAGGAGGGGGATCCGGCCGTCGCCGTCACGGGTGATCGTGCGGTGATGCCGGTGGTGCCGTGGGTGGTGTCGGCGCGGTCGGTGGAGGCGTTGGACGCGCAGGTGGCGCGGGTGGCTGGGCTGGCGCCCGAGGGTCGTGGCGTCGATCCGGTCGATGTGGGCTGGTCGTTGGCGTCGTCGCGGTCGGTGTTCGAGCAGCGGGCGGTGTTGCTGGGTTCGGATCCGGTGGTGGCGGCCCCGGGTGCGGTGCGGTCTGGTGTGGGGTTCTTGTTCGCGGGCCAGGGTGGTCAGCGGATCGGCATGGGCCGTGAGTTGTCCGAGGCGTTTCCGGTGTTCCGGGCGGCGTTCGAGGAGGTGTGCGCGGGCCTGGACGTGCCGGTCTCCGAGGTGATCGCCTCGGGTGAGGGCTTGGGTAGGACGGGGTTGGCGCAGCCGGCGTTGTTCGCCCTGGAGGTGGCGCTGTTCCGTCTCTTCTCCTCGTGGGGTGTGACGCCGAAGGTCCTCGTCGGACATTCGGTGGGGGAGATCGCGGCGGCCCATGTGGCCGGGGTGCTCGATCTGGCGGACGCGTGCCGGTTGGTGTCGGCTCGGGCGCGTTTGATGGAGGCGTTGCCGGCGGGTGGGGTGATGGTGGCTCTGGAGGCGGCGGAGCACGAGGTGGTCCCGCTCCTCGAAGGCCTGGAGAGTACGGGGATCGCGGCGGTCAACTCGCCGACCTCGCTGGTGGTTTCCGGCGCGGAGGACGAGGTGGCCCAGGTGTTGGAGGCCCTGCCGGGCCGTCGCAGCAAGCGCCTGGAGGTGAGTCACGCCTTCCATTCCCCGTTGATGGCCCCGATGCTGGCGGACTTCCACAGTGTGGTGGCGGGGTTGGAGTTCCACCCGCCCCGCCTCCCGGCGATCTCCACAGTCACCGGCGGCCCGGTGGACGGGGAGTGGTGCGACCCGGGGTACTGGGTCGAGCACGTGGCCCGCACGGTCCGCTTCGCCGACGCCATCACCGCTTCCGGTGTGGGCAGTTGGGTCGAACTCGGCCCCGACGCCGTCCTCGCCGGCCTCGTCGACAACGCCACCCCGACGCTGCGCGCGGACCGCCCCGAGGGACGGCAGGCGGTGACGGCGCTCGCGCACGCCTTCGTCCACGGCGCGGACGTCGACTGGCCGGTGCTGTTCGCGGGCCACGAGCCGCGTCGGGTCGAGCTGCCGACCTACGCCTTCCAACGCGAGCGCTACTGGCTGAAGCCGACGACCCGCACCGGAACCGGCGGCCCGGCCTCCCGTGACTCCCTGCTCCACGAGGTGAGTTGGCGGCCGCTCGACCTTCCGCGCCGCGACACCACCGTGCCCGGGACGTGGCTGGTCCTCACACCGTCCGGGCAGGACGGGCAGGACCGGGACGACCAGCAGGCGGAGGTTGTGCGGCGTCTGGCGGCCGTCGTCGAGAACGTCATCCGCCTGGCGATCGAGCCCGGCGTCGAACTCGACGAGCAGGCGGTCGCCGGTCTGGTGCGCCGGGCTGTCGGTGAGACACCCCTCGCGGGCGCGGTGTCGCTGCTCGGCCCGCGCGCGGGGGCGCTCGTGGCGGTCGCCCGGGCTCTGGACAGCACACCGCTGTGGTGCCTCACGCGCAACGCCGTGGCGGTCGACGCCGAGGACACGACGGTGGATCCGGGCGGGGTCGGCCCGTGGGCGGTCGGGCGGGTGCTCGCCTGGGAGCGGGCCGCGAGCTGGGGCGGCGTCGTCGATCTGCCCGCCGCACCGGGCGAGGAGGACTGGTGCCGGCTGCGTGACGTGCTGGTCGCGGGCCAGGACGCCGACGACCAACTGGCCGTGCGGGCCGGGACGGTGCTCACCCGGCGGCTGCGGCCCGCACGGCCGGGCGGCAGCGCCGTGAACCTGAGCGGAACGGTCGCGGTGGTCGGTGACCTCGGGAGCAGGACCGGCGTGCTCGTGGACTGGCTGCGCGGCGCCGGCGCCGACCGCGTCGTGCTGGTCGGCACGGTGGACGACGCCGGCGACGCCGGTGGAGCGCCCGCACTTCCGGAGGGCGTCGAGCGCGCCCGGTGGAATGCCGCCACGCGGGCGGAGCTCGCCGGAAGCTCCGTCGTCCTCCTCGACGAATCCGGCTGGGAGACCGGCGCGTTGCCGGCCGAGGCGTGGCAGCGACTGGTCACCGGCCGGACCGAACAGCTGTGGGAGCTGCACGAGTGGGCCGGCGCCGGGACGCTGCTGATCCTCTTCTCCGCCGTCGGCGTCATCGGCGGCGCCGCGTCGCCCACCGTGACCCAGGCCGCGGCGGAGGCCGTGGTCCAGCACCGCCGGCGTCTGGGGCTGCGTGGGCTGTCCGTGGCCGTCGGCTCGGACGAGGAGGGCCAGGGCGCCCTCGGGTTCCGCCCGGTCGGTCTGCGCGAGGCGCTGGGGCTGCTGAGCGCCGGGCGGGAGCACGCCGTCGTCGCCGATGTCGACTGGGAGCAGGTGGTCTCCGCGCCGACGGTGGCACGCGCCCACCGCTTCGTCGCGGACCTGCCCGAGGTCAGGGCCCTGCTCGGGGCGGACGCCCGGGCGCTGCGCGACCGGCTGGCCGCACTGGCGGAGACGGACCGCCGCCGGGCGCTCGTCGGTCTGGTCCGGACCGAGGTCGCCGAGGTGCTTGGCTATCCGGAGTCCGGGCCGTTGGAGACCGCCCGCGCCTTCACCGAACTCGGCCTCACCTCGCTGACCGCCGTCGACCTGCGCAACCGTCTGAACGCGCGGACCGGTCTGCGGCTGCCCGTCTCGCTCGCCTTCGACCGACCCACGGTCGAGGCGGTCGCGGATCATCTGGGGTCCGAACTGCTCGGCGCGGACGACGGGGACCGGGCCGTCACCCCGGCCGCCGCGGTCACCGACGAACCGATGGCGATCATCGGTATGGCCTGCCGCTTCCCCGGCGGGATCGGCTCACCCGACGACCTGTGGCGGGCCGTCGCCGACGGCGCCGACATGATCGAGCCGTTCCCCACCGACCGCGGCTGGAACATCGAGGACCTCTACGACCCGGACGCCACGGCCTCGGGGAAGAGCTACACCACCGAAGGCGGCTTCCTCCGGGGAGCGACCGACTTCGACGCCGGCTTCTTCGGCATCTCCCCGCGGGAGGCGATCGGCATGGATCCGCAGCAGCGGCTGCTGCTGGAGACGGCGTGGGAGGCGTTCGAGCACGCCGGTATCGACCCGGTGGCGCGGCGCGACAGCCAGACCGGGGTGTTCGTCGGCGGCAACGGCCAGGACTACGCGACCTCCATGACGCGGGTCCCGGCCGGGGTCGACGGCTACCTCATGACCGGCAACGCCGCCAGCGTCCTGGCGGGCCGGATCGCCTACACCTTCGGTTTCACCGGTCCGGCGTTGACGGTGGACACGGCGTGCTCGTCGTCGCTGGTGGCGCTGCATCTGGCGGTGCAGGCGTTGCGCAACGGTGAGTGTTCGTTGGGTGTGGTGGGTGGGGTGACGGTGATGTCGTCGCCGGGGACGTTCGTGGAGTTCTCGCGGCAGCGGGGGTTGGCGGCGGACGGTCGGTGCAAGTCGTTCTCGGCGGGTGCGGACGGGACGGGGTGGTCCGAGGGTGTCGGTGTGTTGTTGGTGGAGCGGTTGTCGGACGCGCGTCGCAACGGCCATGCGGTGTTGGCGGTGGTGCGGGGGAGCGCGGTGAATCAGGACGGTGCGTCGAACGGGTTGACGGCGCCGAACGGTCCTTCGCAGGAGCGGGTGATCCGGCAGGCGTTGGCGGCTGCGGGTCTGTCGGCGTCCGAGGTGGACGCGGTGGAGGCGCACGGGACGGGGACGAAGCTGGGTGATCCGATCGAGGCCGAGGCGTTGTTGGCGACGTACGGGCGTGATCGTGAGGCGGACCGGCCGCTGTATCTGGGGTCGGTGAAGTCGAACATCGGGCATACGCAGGCGGCCGCGGGTGTGGCGGGTGTGATCAAGATGGTGATGGCGCTGCGGAGCGGCGTCCTGCCGCGCTCGCTCCACCTGGACGAGCCGACACCCCATGTCGACTGGTCCAAGGGGGCCGTCGAGCTGCTGAGTGAAGCGCGGGCCTGGGCGCCGGGCGACCGGCCTCGGCGAGCCGGCATCTCCTCCTTCGGCGCGAGTGGCACGAACGCGCACGTGATCGTGGAGGAGGGGGATTCGGCCGTCGCCGTCACGGGTGATCGTGCGGTGATGCCGGTGGTGCCGTGGGTGGTGTCGGCGCGGTCGGTGGAGGCGTTGGACGCGCAGGTGGCGCGGGTGGCTGGGCTGGCGCCCGAGGGTGGTGGTGTCGATCCGGTCGATGTGGGCTGGTCGTTGGTGGCGTCGCGGGCGGTGTTCGAGCACCGGGCCGTGCTGTTGGGTTCGGGTCCGGCTGTGGTGGCCGCGCCGGGTGCGGCGCGCTCTGGTGTGGGGTTCTTGTTCGCGGGCCAGGGTGGTCAGCGGATCGGCATGGGCCGTGAGTTGTCCGAGGCGTTTCCGGTGTTCCGGGCGGCGTTCGAGGAGGTGTGCGCGGGCCTGGATGTGCCGGTCTCCGAGGTGATCGCCTCGGGTGAGGGCTTGGGTAGGACGGGGTTGGCGCAGCCGGCGTTGTTCGCGTTGGAGGTGGCGCTGTTCCGTCTCTTCTCCTCGTGGGGTGTGACGCCGAAGGTGCTGGTGGGGCATTCGGTGGGGGAGATCGCGGCCGCGCATGTGGCCGGGGTGCTTGATCTGGCGGACGCGTGCCGTCTGGTGTCGGCTCGGGCTCGGTTGATGGAGGCGTTGCCGGCGGGTGGGGTGATGGTGGCTCTGGAGGCGGCGGAGCACGAGGTGGTCCCGCTCCTCGAAGGCCTGGAGAGTACGGGGATCGCGGCGGTCAACTCGCCGACCTCGCTGGTGGTGTCCGGCGCGGAGGACGAGGTCCGCACGGTGCTGGAGGCGTTGCCGGGTCGTCGCAGCAAGCGCCTGGAGGTGAGTCACGCCTTCCATTCCCCACTGATGGCGCCGATGTTGGCGCAGTTCCGTGAGGTGGTGGCGGGGTTGGAGTTCCACCCGCCCCGCCTCCCGGCGGTCTCCACGGTCACCGGCGGCCCGGTGGACGGGGAGTGGTGCGACCCGGGGTACTGGGTCGAGCACGTGGCCCGCACGGTCCGCTTCGCCGACGCCATCACCGCTTCCGGTGTGGACAGTTGGGTCGAACTCGGCCCCGACGCCGTCCTCGCCAGCCTCGTCGACAACGCCACCCCGACGCTGCGCGCGGACCGGCCGGAGGGACGGCAGGCGGTGGCGGCGCTCGCGCACGCCTTCGTCCACGGTGCGGATGTCGACTGGCCGGTGCTGTTCGCGGGCCACGAGCCGCGTCGGGTCGAGCTGCCGACCTACGCCTTCCAACGCGAGCGCTACTGGCTGGAGCCCCTCGCGGGTGATGTGACCTCCGCCGGTCTCACCGACGCGGCGCATCCGCTGCTCGCGGCGGTGGTCGAACTCCCCGACGGGGGAACGGTGCTGACCGGCCGGATCTCGCTCGGCACCCACCCCTGGCTGGCCGGTCACACGGTCCTGGGTTCGGTGCTGCTGCCCGGCGCGGCGTTCGTGGAGCTGGCGCTGACGGCCGGCCGGCGGGTCGGGTGCCCGAGGCTGGAGGAATTGGTGCTCTCCGCGCCGCTGGTGCTGCCGCGCTCGGGGGCCGTCCAGCTCCAGGTGGTGGTCGAGGCGGCGGACGGGTCCGACAGCCGGGCCGTGGCGGTGTACTCGCGGCCGGCCGCCGACGACGCCGATCCCGAGTGGACCCGCCATGTGACCGGTTCGCTGGGCGTCGCCGGGGCCGACCCCGGGGCGGGCTTCGACCGGCCGGACGGCGGTGCGGCGGAGCGTGATCTCACCTTCCTGTACGAGGGGCTGGCCGAACGGGGCTACGACTACGGTCCGGTGTTCCAGGGCCTGCGCAGGCTCTGGCAGTCCGGGGACGAGGTCGTCGCGGAGATCGAGCTGCCGGCGGGTCGCCCGGGTGCGGCCGGTGACTACGTCCTCCACCCTGCGCTGCTGGACGCGGTCGTGCACCCCCTGCTGCCGGGCGTCGTGGACGAGGAGCGCCCGGCCGGCCTGCCGTTCGCCTGGAGCGGGGTGAGCGTGTTCGCGCCGGGGACATCGCGGCTGTGGGTGCGGATCGCACCGGTCGGTCCGGACACGGTGTCGCTGCACATGGTGGACGAGGGGGGCCGGACGGTCGCCAGGATCGATTCCCTGACCTGGCGGGAGGTGACGGCCGACGCCGTCCGGTCCACCGGTCACGAGTCCCTGTTCGCCGTGGAGTGGCAGCCGGTCGAACCGGCGTCGGGGGGCACCGCGTCCTGGGCGGCGCTCGGCGCACCGAGGGACGAACTCCCCTTCCACTACGACGATCTGGCCGCCCTGGGCGCGGCTCTCGACGCGGGGGCGCCGCCGCCGTCGGTGGTGTTGGCGCCGCTGGCCGCCGGGGACCCGGCCGATCCGTCCGCCACGGTCGGTGACGCGCTGGAGCTGGTGCAGGCGTGGCTGGCGGACGAGCGGCTGAGCGGGGCCCGGCTGGTCGTCGTCACCACCCGCGCGGCCGGGCCGGACCCGGCGGATCTCGCCGGGGCGGCCGCCTGGGGCCTGCTGAGGTCGGCCCAGACCGAGCACCCCGACCGGCTGGTGCTGGTCGACGTCGACGACCTGGACCGGGCGGTGCCGCTGCTGCCGGGGGCGGTGGCCTCGGGGGAGCCGCAGCTGGCCCTGCGGGCGGGCGCCGTCCTGGTGCCCAGGGTGGTCCGGTCGGCGGCCGGGGAGAGCGCCCCGGTGTCGTTCCCGGCGACCGGGACGACGCTGATCACCGGCGGCACCGGCGTGCTGGGCGGGCTGGTCGCCCGCCACCTGGTGCGCGCCCACGGGGTGCGCCGGCTCCTGCTGGCCGGCCGGCGCGGCCCGGACGGTCCGGGCGTCGCCGAACTGGTCCGGGAGCTGCGCGAGTCGGGCGCCGAGGTGGACGTGCCGGCCTGCGACGTGACGGACCGGGCCGCCCTGGCCGGTCTGCTGGCCGCCGTGCCCGCGGAGCACCCGCTGACCGGCGTCCTGCACCTGGCCGGGGTCGCCGACGACGGTGTCATCGGGTCGCTGACCCGCCACCGGGTCGCCGAGGTGCTCGCGCCCAAGGCGGACACCGCCCGGCACCTGCACGAGCTCACCCGCGACCTGGACCTGTCGGCGTTCGTCGTGTTCTCCTCGGTCGCGGCCACCTTCGGGGCGCCCGGGCAGGGCAACTACGCGGCCGCCAACGGCTACCTCGACGCGCTGGCCCTGTACCGGCGGGCCCGGGGTCTGCCGGCGCTGTCCCTGTCCTGGGGCCTGTGGGCGCGGGAGAGCGGGATCACCGGCCGGCTGGGCGCGGCGGACCTGCGGCGGCTCGCGCGGGCCGGGGTCATCGCCCTGGACGACGCGACCGGCCTCGACCTGTTCGACGCGGCCCTGGGGACGGGGCAGCCCTGGCTGCTGCCGATGCGGCTGGACAGCAAGGCGCTCCGGGCGCAGGGCGATGCCCTGCCGGCGGTGCTGCGCGGCCTGGTCGGCCGGCCCCGCCGGGCCGGTGCGGCCGCCGGGACGCCCGCGGAGTCCCTGGTGGACCTGCTGGCGCGCACCGCGCCGCAGGACCGGGACCGGCTGATCGACGACGTGGTGGGCCGGGAGATCGCCGTCGTCCTCGGGCATGCCGGGGCCGACGGTCTCGACCGGGACCGGACCTTCGCGGAGCTGGGCTTCGACTCGCTGACCGCGGTGGACCTGCGCAACCGGCTCACCGCCCTGGCGGGGCGGCGCCTGCCGGCCACCCTGGCGTTCGACTATCCGACCCCGACCGCGCTGGCGGGCTATCTGCGCGCCGAACTGCGGGACCGGGCACCGGACGCCGGCCATCCCGTGCTGGACCGCCTGGAGGCGCTGGAGGCCGCCACGGGCACCACCGACCTCGACGCGTCCACCCGGGGGCAGGCGGTGGAGCGGCTGCGCGCGCTGCTCTCCCGGTGGACGGCCGACACCGAGGCGGCCCAGGTCACCGAGAGGCTGGCCGACGCCTCCGCGGACGAGGTCTACGACTTCGTCACCAGGGAGCTCGGGATCTCCCTCAGCTGAGCACGTCCGAACGCGACACCGATCGGGGCGGAAGACATGGCGAACGACGAGAAGTTGCTGAACTACCTGAAGCAGGTCTCCGCGGACCTCTACCAGGCCCGGCACCAGCTGCGGGAGTTCGAGGAGCGGGACCAGGAGCCCATCGCGATCGTCGGGATGGGGTGCCGGTTCCCCGGCGGGGTCGCCTCGCCGGAGGACCTCTGGCGGCTGCTGGCCGACGGCGGTGACGCGATCACCCCGTTCCCCACCAACCGGGGCTGGCCGTCGGACCTGTTCGACCCGGACCCGGACCGGACCGGCAAGACGTACAGCACGGACGGTGGATTCCTGCACGGCGCAGGGGAGTTCGACGCCGAGTTCTTCGGCATGAGCCCGCGTGAGGCGATGGGCGTCGACGCCCAGCAGCGGCTGCTGCTGGAGACCGCCTGGGAGACGCTCGAACGGGCCGGGATCGATCCGGCCGCCGTGCGGGAGCAGCCGCTCGGCGTCTTCACCGGGGTGATGTACGCGGACTACGGGGCCCGCTTCCTGACCGCGCCGGACGGCTTCGAGGGCTACCTCGGGCACGGCAGCGCGGCGAGCATCGCCTCCGGGCGGATCGCCTACAACCTGGGTCTGACCGGTCCCGCGATCACGGTGGACACCGCCTGCTCCTCGTCCCTGGTGGCGCTGCACCTGGCGATCCGGGCGCTGCGGGCCGGCGAGTGCACGATGGCGCTGGCCGGCGGGGTCACCGTGATGTCCTCCCCGGCGGTCTTCGTGGAGTTCTCCCGCCAGCGCGGGCTCTCCTCCGACGGCCGGTGCAAGTCCTTCTCGGCCGCCGCCGACGGGGTCGGCTGGTCGGAGGGCGTCGGCCTGCTGCTGGTGGAGCGGCTGTCGGACGCCCGGCGCAACGGGCACCCGGTGCTGGCGGTGGTGCGCGGCTCGGCGGTCAACCAGGACGGCGCGTCGAACGGGCTGACCGCGCCCAATGGCCCGGCGCAGCAGCGGGTGATCCGGCAGGCGCTGGCGAACGCCGGGCTGACCGCGGCCGACGTGGACGTGGTCGAGGCGCACGGCACCGGCACCCGGCTCGGCGACCCGATCGAGGCCGAGGCGCTGCTGGCCACCTACGGGCGCGAGCGGGAGGGCGACCGGCCGCTCTACCTGGGGTCGGTGAAGTCCAACATCGGTCACACCCAGGCCGCCGCCGGGGTGGCCGGCATCATCAAGCTCGTCATGGCGCTGCGCAACGGCGTCCTGCCCCGCACCCTGCACGTGGACACCCCCTCGCCGCACATCGAGTGGGAGACCGGCGCCGTCCGGTTGCTCGACCGCGAGCAGGCCTGGGCGCCGGGCGCCCGCCTCCGGCGCGGCGCGGTGTCCTCGTTCGGCATCAGCGGCACCAACGCGCACGTCGTACTGGAGGAGGCGCCTGAGGAGGCGCCCGGAACGGCACCCGAGGAGGCGGGCGGGCACGCGCCCGGGCCCGCGTCCGAGGAGGCACCCGGGCCGGACCGCACCCCGCCCGCCGTGGTGCCCTGGGTGCTCTCCGCCCGCAGCGCCGCCGCCCTGCGGGCGCAGGCGGCCCGGCTGGCCGCGTGGCCCGCCCCCGACCTCGCCGACGCGGGCCTGGCACTGCTCGCCACCCGTACCGCCTTCGAGCACCGGGCGGTCGTGCTCGGCACGGACCACGCGGAGCTGACGGCCGGGCTGGCCGCCGTGGCCGACGGCGCCCCGGCGGCCGTCACCGGTACGGCCGGCGCGCCCGGCGGCACGGTGTTCGTGTTCCCCGGGCAGGGCTCGCAGTGGCTCGGCATGGCCACCGAACTGCTCGGCGGCTCCCCGGCGTTCGCCGCCGCGATGGCCGAGTGCGACGAGGTCCTCGGCGAACTGACCGGCTGGTCCGTCCTCGACCTGCTGGCCGAGACCGAGGACGCGTCCTCCCTGGAACGCGTCGACGTCGTCCAGCCCGCCCTGTTCGCGGTCATGGTGTCGCTGGCGGCGGCCTGGCGGGCGATCGGGGTCTCCCCGGCCGCGGTGATCGGGCACTCGCAGGGCGAGATCGCGGCCGCCTGCGTGGCCGGCGCGCTCTCCCTGCGCGACGCGGCCAGCGTGGTGGTGCTGCGCAGCCGCGCCCTGACCGAACTGGCCGGACTCGGCGGCATGGCGTCCGTCCCGCTCTCCCTCGCCGAGGTCGAGGAGCGGCTGACCGCGTACGGCGCGGAGCTCTCCGTGGCGGCCGTCAACGGCCCCCGGGCCGTGGTCGTCTCCGGTTCCGCCGGCGCGCTCGACGACCTGCTCGCCGCCCTGACCGCCGAGGACGTCCGGGTCCGCCGGATCCCGGTGGACTACGCCTCGCACTCCGCGCACGTCGAGGGGATCCGCGACCGGCTGCTGACCGAGCTCCGCGACCTCGCGCCGCGTCCGGCCGACGTCCCGCTCTGGTCCACGGTGACCGGCGGGTGGCTGGACACCGCCGGGATGGACGCCGACTACTGGTACGAGAACCTGCGCCGCACGGTGCGCTTCGCCGACGGCACCGCGGCCCTGCTGGCCTCCGGGCACAGCACCTTCGTGGAGATCAGCCCGCACCCGGTGCTCACCCCGGGCATCGGGGAGACGGCCGAGGAGCACGGCGCCGGGCACGCCGTCGTGGTCGGCTCGCTGCGCCGCCGGCACGGCGGCCTGCAGCAGCTGCTGTCCAACGCGGCCGCGCTGCACGTGCGGGGCGTGCCGGTCGACTGGGCGGCCCTGTTCGACGGCCCGCGCCGGCCGGCCGAGCTGCCCACCTACGCCTTCCAGCACACCGACTACTGGCTCCGGTCCGACGGATCGGTGGGCGACGTCACGGCCGCCGGCCTCGGGCTCGCGGGGCACCCCCTGCTGGGCGCCTCGGTCGAACTGGCCGGCGGCGGCGTGGTGCTGACCGGGCGGCTGGCGCTGAGCAGCCACCCGTGGCTGGCCGACCACGCCGTCCTGGACACCGTGCTGCTGCCCGGCACCGGGCTGCTGGAACTCGTCACCACGGCGGGTGACCGGCTGGGCTGCGGTCGCATCGAGGACCTCACCCTGACCGCGCCGCTGCTGCTGCCCGCCCAGGGCGCCGTCCAGATCCAGGTCGTCGTCGGCCCGGCGGACGAGCACGGGCAGCGCGAGGCGTCCGTGCACTCGCGGCCCGAACCGGCCGACGGGCTGCCGGAGCCCGTCTGGACCGGCCACGCCACCGGAGTGGTCGGCCCCGGCGGCACGCCGCCCGCCGAGCTGGGCGCCTGGCCGCCGCCCGGCGCCGTCGAGGTGGACCTGGACGGCGTCTACGCCCGGCTGGCCGGGCTCGGCCACGGCTACGGCCCGCAGTTCCAGGGCCTGCGCCGGGTCTGGCGGCGGCACGGCGAACTCTTCGCCGAGACCGCGCTCAGCCCCGAGCAGGCCACCGAAGCGGCCCGGTTCGTGCTCCACCCCGCCCTGTTCGACGCCGCCCTGCACCCACTGCTGCGCGGTGTCGTCGACGACGGCCGGCACGGCGGGCTGCCGTTCGCGTGGAGCGGCGTCGAGGTGCACGCGGCCGGCGCCACCCGGCTCAGGGTCCGCCTCACCCCGACCGGGCCCGACTCCGTCGCGCTGGCCCTCGCCGACGCCGACGGCGCGCCCGTCGCCACCGTGGCCACGCTGACCTGGCGCGAGGTCGACCCGAAGGCCCTGCGCGGCGCGAGCCGTGAGCACGACGACCTGTTCCGGATCGACTGGCGCCCGGCCACCGCCACCCGGCCGGCGCCCGCGCGGCCCGCCCTGCTCGCCGCCGCGGACCTGTCGGCGGTGTTCCCCGGCGGCACCGGGTACCCGGATCTGGCCGCGCTGCGCCGGGCACTGGACGACGGGGCACCGGCGCCCGAGCTGGTCCTGACCGGCCCGGCGCCGGGTGACGACGGCGACCCGCTCGCCGCCACCCACGCGGCCGTGACCGGGACGGCCGCCCTGCTCGCCGCCTGGCTGTCCGACGAGCGGCTGGCCGGCACCCGGCTCGCCGTCGTCACCCGGGGCGCGGTCGACGGCACCGACCTCGCCGCCGCGGGCGTCCGGGGCCTGCTGCGGGCCGCCGCCACCGAGCACCCCGGGCGCTTCCTGCTGGTCGACGCGGACAGCGGCCCGGCGGCACCCCCGGCGGACCTCTGGACGGCGGCGCTGAGCGTCGACGAGCCCGAGGTGCTGCTCCGCGACGGTGCCGTCCTGGTGCCCCGGCTGGCCCGGGTGCCCGCTGCCGACGCGCCCGCTGCCGACGCGCCCGCCGGCCCGGCGACCCCGGCCGGCGCGGACGCCGGCCCGGACACCGGCGTCGGCTCCGACCCGGGCCCGTTCGACCCCGACGGCACCGTCCTCGTCACGGGTGCCACCGGCGCGCTCGGCACCCGGCTCGCCCACCACCTGGTCCGCGAGCACGGGGTGCGCCACCTGCTGCTGGTCAGCCGCTCCGGACCGGCCGCGCCCGGAGCGCGGGCCCTGCGCGACGAACTGGCCGCCCTCGGCGCCGAGGCCACCGTCGCGGCCTGCGACGTCGGCGACCGGGCCGCGCTCACCGCGCTGCTCGCCGCCGTCCCCGCCGACCGGCCGCTGCGCGCGGTCGTGCACACCGCCGGCGTTCTCGACGACGGGCTCGTCACCGCGCTCACGCCGGAGCGGTTCGCCGCCGTGCTGCGCCCGAAGGCCGACGCGGCCTGGCACCTGCACGAGTTGACCCGTGACCTCGACCTGACGGCCTTCGTCCTCTACTCCTCGGCCGCCGCCACCTTCGGCGGCGCGGGCCAGGCCAACTACGCGGCGGCCAACGGCTTCCTGGACGCGCTGGCCGCCCACCGCGCCCGGCTCGGCCTGCCGGTGACCACCCTGGCGTGGGGGCTGTGGGAGTCGAGCGGGGCGATGACCGGCGAACTGACCGACGGCGACCGCGACCGCATCGCCCGGGCCGGCATGCGCCCGCTCACCGACGCGGAGGGACTCACCCTGTTCGACACCGCGTTGCGGGAGGGCCACCCCTGGACCCTGCCCACCCGGCTCGACCTGCCCGTCCTGCGCGGCCTCGGCGCCGAACTCCCGCCCCTGCTGCGCGGCCTGGTCCGGCCCACCGCGCGCCGCGGCACCGCCGGCAAGGGCGAGAGCGCCTCCGCGCTGACCGGCCGGCTGGCCGGGCTCACCCCCGCCGAGCGCTCCCGCGTCCTGGCCGACCTGGTCCGGGTCCAGGTCGCCGAGGTGCTCGGGCACCGCGACGCCTCGGCCATCGAGGCGGACCGGCCGTTCACCGAGCTGGGCTTCGACTCGCTGACCGCCGTCGAACTGCGCAACCGGCTCAGGAACGTGACGGGCCTGAAGCCCTCCGCCACCCTGGTCTTCGACTACCCGAGCGTGGCCGCGCTGGCCGCCCATCTCGACGCCGAACTCGGCGGCGCGGCCGCGGCGGTTCCGGCGGCCGCCGCGGCCCCGGCCGGCTCCCCGGTCGACGACGACCCCGTCGTCATCGTCGGCATGGCCTGCCGCTACCCCGGCGGGGTCGGTTCGCCCGAGGACCTCTGGCAGTTGGTCACCGACGGAGTCGACGCCATCCGGCCGTTCCCGGCCGAACGCGGCTGGAGCATCGAGGACCTGTACGACGCCGATCCGGACGCGCCCGGCAAGACCTACACCGTCGAAGGCGGGTTCCTCGACGACGTCGACCGCTTCGACGCGGGCTTCTTCGGCATCTCCCCGCGCGAGGCGCTCAGCATGGACCCGCAGCAGCGGCTGCTGCTGGAGACGACCTGGGAGGTGTTCGAGCACGCCGGTATCGACCCGCAGGCGCTGCGCGGCAGTCAGACCGGCGTCTTCGCCGGCATCAGCGGCCAGGACCACGCGGGCATCCTCGCCAAGGCCCCCGAGTTCGAGGGCTATCTGCTGACCGGCAGCGCGGGCGCCATCGCCTCCGGCCGGATCGCCTACACCTTCGGCTTCACCGGTCCGACGCTGACGGTCGACACCGCCTGTTCCTCCTCGCTGGTGGCGATCCACCTGGCGGCGCAGGCGCTGCGCAACGGTGAGTGCTCGCTGGCCCTGGCGAGCGGTGTGATCGTGATGTCCACCCCGACCCTGTTCGTGGAATTCTCGCGGCAGCGGGTCGGGGCGCCGGACGGCCGGTGCAAGTCCTTCTCGGCGGCCGCCGACGGCGCGGGCTGGTCGGAGGGTGCGGGCGTGCTGCTCCTGGAGCGGCTGTCGGACGCGCGGCGGCTCGGGCACCGGGTCTGGGCGGTCCTGCGCGGCAGCGCGGTCAACCAGGACGGTGCGTCGAACGGGTTGACGGCGCCGAACGGTCCTTCGCAGGAGCGGGTGATCCGGCAGGCGTTGGCGGCTGCGGGTCTGTCGGCGTCCGAGGTGGACGCGGTGGAGGCGCACGGGACGGGGACGAAGCTGGGTGATCCGATCGAGGCCCAGGCCCTGCTGGCGACGTACGGGCGTGACCGTGACGCGGACCGGCCGCTCTACCTCGGGTCGGTGAAGTCCAACATCGGACACACCCAGCACGCGGCGGGGATGGCCGGTGTGATCAAGATGGCGCTGGCGATGCGGCACGGCGTCCTGCCCCGGAGCCTGTATGCGGAGGAACCGTCACCGTTCATCGACTGGTCGGCGGGTGCGGTGGAGTTGCTGAGTGAGGCCCGGGAGTGGTTGCCGGGTGAGCGGCCGCGTCGGGCGGGGGTGTCGTCCTTCGGGATCAGTGGCACGAACGCGCACGTGATCCTCGAAGAGGGGGATCCGGCCGTCGCCGTCGCGGGTGATCGTGCGGTGATGCCGGTGGTGCCGTGGGTGGTGTCGGCGAGGTCGGTGGAGGCGTTGGACGCGCAGGTGGCGCAGGTGGCGCAGGTGGCGCAGGTGGCGCAGGTGGCGCGGGTGGCTGGGCTGGCGCCCGAGGGTGGTGGCGTCGATCCGGTGGATGTGGGCTGGTCGTTGGTGGCGTCGCGGTCGGTGTTCGAGCATCGGGCGGTGTTGTTGGGTGCTCACGGTTCCGAACTCGCTTCCGCCGAGCCGGTGGTGGCTTCGCCGGGTGGGGTGCGTGCCGGTGTGGGGTTCTTGTTCGCGGGCCAGGGTGGTCAGCGGGTGGGCATGGGCCGTGAGTTGTCCGAGGCGTTTCCGGTGTTCCGGGCGGCGTTCGAGGAGGTGTGCGCGGGCCTGGATGTGCCGGTCTCCGATGCGGTCTCCTCGGGTGAGGGCTTGGGCCGTACGGGGTTGGCGCAGCCGGCGTTGTTCGCGTTGGAGGTGGCGCTGTTCCGTCTCTTCTCCTCGTGGGGGGTGACGCCGAAGGTGCTGGTGGGGCATTCGGTGGGGGAGATCGCGGCGGCGCATGTGGCGGGGGTGTTCGATCTGGCGGACGCGTGCCGTCTGGTGTCGGCTCGGGCGCGGTTGATGGAGGCGTTGCCGGCGGGTGGGGTGATGGTGGCTCTGGAGGCGGCGGAGCACGAGGTCGTCCCGCTCCTCGAAGGCCTGGACCACACCGGGATCGCGGCGGTCAACTCGCCGACCTCGCTGGTGGTGTCCGGCGCGGAGGACGAGGTCCGCACGGTGCTGGAGGCGTTGCCGGGCCGTCGGACGAAGCGGCTCGATGTGAGTCACGCCTTCCACTCCCCGCTGATGGCGCCGATGTTGGCGCAGTTCCGTGAGGTGGTGGCGGGGTTGGAGTTCCACCCGCCCCGCCTCCCGGCGGTCTCCACGGTCACCGGCGGCCCGGTGGACGGGGAGTGGTGCGACCCGGGGTACTGGGTCGAGCACGTGGCCCGCACGGTCCGCTTCGCCGACGCCATCACCGCTTCCGGTGTGGACAGTTGGGTCGAACTCGGCCCCGACGCCGTCCTCGCCGGCCTCGTCGACAACGCCACCCCGACGCTGCGCGCGGACCGGCCGGAGGGCCGGCAGGCGGTGGCGGCGCTCGCGCACGCCTTCGTCCACGGTGCGGATGTCGACTGGCCGGTGCTGTTCGCGGGCCACGAGCCGCGTCGGGTCGAGCTGCCGACCTACGCCTTCCAACGCGAGCGCTACTGGCTGGAGCCGACGGTCGGGGGCGATGTGACCTCGGCCGGACTGTCCGCCGCCGGACACCCGCTGCTCGCTGCCGCAGTGGAACTCCCGGAGGAGGGAGCGGTGTTGACCGGGCGGATCTCCCTCGGCACGCACCCCTGGCTGGCCGACCACACGATCGGCGGTGCGGTCGTGCTGCCCGGCGCCCTCCTGCTCGATCTGGTGATCGCCGCCGGTGACCGCGTCGGTGCGCCCCGGGTGACGCAGGCCGCCGCCACGGCGCCGCTCGCCCTGCCGGAGCAGGGCGCGGTGCGGGTGCAGGTGGTCGTCGGGGCACCGGACGAGGCCGGACTGCGCCCGGTGGTCGTCCGGTCGTGCCCGGACTCGGGCGCCGGTGAGGCGTGGACCGTGCATCTGACGGCCTCCGTCGGCGCCGAGCGGGCGCCGGACGCCGCGGTGCGCTGGCAGCCGGGCACGGAGCTGTCCCCGGAGACGGTGGCGGAACGGATCGCCGACCAGGGCTTCGCGTACGGGCCGGCCTTCCCGGGGCCGCGGCGGGTCTGGCCGGCGGAGGACCGGGTGTGGGCCGAGGTCGACCTGGCCGAACCCGGTGCGTTCGTGCTGCACCCGGGGCTGTTCGACGGGGCGCTCCGGGCATGGACCGCCGCCCAGGACGCGCCGGGGCCGCTGGTCCCGGTGGCCTGGACGGATGTGCGGGTGCACGCGGCCGGGGTCACCGCCGTCCGGGCCGTGATCGGCCGCGTGGACACGGAGGCGGAGGCGGAGGCAGAGGCGGAAACGGCGCGGGACGCCGAGGCCGACCAGGACGGGGACACCGTGTCCATCGTCCTGACCGACCACGACGGGACGGTGGTCGCCTCGGCCGGGTCGGTACGGCTCGCGGCCCCGCCGGCGGCCGGGCGGCGCACCGGGCCGGACTCCCTGTTCCGGCTGGTGTGGCAGCCCGCCGCCACCACCGCGCCGGCGGAACCGTCCGACTGGGCGGTCCTCGGTGACCGGCCGGCCGGGGCGACCGGCGCCCGCGGGTTCGCCGGTCTCGGCGCGCTGCGCGACGCGGTCGACGCCGGCGACGGGGCGCCGTCCCTGGTGCTGGCCCGGGTGGCGGCGCCCGCCGGAGCCCCGGCCGCCGGGGACGTGCCGGCCGCCGCCCACGCGGTGGTTCGCGAGACGCTGGAGCTCGTCCAGGCGTGGCTGGCCGAGGAGCGGTTCGCCGACTCCCGGCTGGTGTTCGTCTGCCCCGGGGCGACCGACGGCCGTGACCCGGTGGCCGCCGCCGCGTGGGGCCTGATCCGCTCGGCGCGGTCGGAGCACCCGGGGCGGTTCGGCCTGCTGGACGCGGACCTGGACCGGGCGGCGGATGTCGCCGTCCTGGCGGGGGCCGCCTTCGGGGAGGAGACCGAGGCGGCCGTCCGGGACGGCGCGCTGCTGGTGCCCCGGCTCGTCCCGGCACACCCGGCGGACCAGGTCGCGGGGCAGGTCGCGGGGCAGCCGTTCCCCACCCTGGATCCGACGGGCACGGTGCTGGTCACGGGCGCCACCGGAGTCCTGGGCCGCCTGGTGGCCCGGCACCTGGTGACGGCCCTCGGCGCCCGCCGGCTGCTGCTGGTCAGCCGGAGCGGTCCGAGGGCCGAGGGCGCGGACGAGCTGCTGGCCGAGCTGACGGCGCTGGGGGCCGAGGTCGACCTCCGGGCCTGTGACGTCGCCGACCGGGACGCGCTGGCCGGACTGCTGGCCGGGATCCTGGCCGGCCACCCGCTGACGGCGGTCGTCCACACGGCGGGTGTGCTGGACGACGGCCTGATCACCTCGATGACGGCCGAGCAGGCGGCCGGGGTGCTGCGTCCCAAGGTGGACGCGGCCTGGCACCTGCACGAGCTGACCCGGTCGGCGGATCTCGCCGCCTTCGTGCTGTACTCCTCGGCCAGCGGTGTGCTGGGCGGGGTCGGCCAGGCCAACTACGCGGCGGCCAACGCCTTCCTGGACGCGCTCGCCGCGCACCGGGCCGCGCGCGGTCTGCCCGCGACCTCGCTGGCCTGGGGGCTCTGGGCGGACGCGAGCGCGATGACCGGACACCTCTCGGAGGCCGACCTGCGCCGGCTGGCCCGGGGCGGACTGGTGCCGTTGACCGCCCAGGACGGCATGGCGCTGTTCGACGAGGCCGTCGGCACCGGCGAACCGCTGCTCGCGGCGGTCCGCTGGGACGTGGGCGCGCTGCGCGCCCAGGGGGCGGCGCTGCCGTCGGTCCTGCGCGGTCTGCTCCGGGGCACCGCGGCCGGTCGCCGCCAGGCCTCGGCCGGCCGGGTCGGGGCGTTGCTGGAGCGGCTCGCCGCGGTCGGTGAGGCCGAGCGCGACCGGATCCTGCTGGACGCGGTACGGGAGGCGATCGCGACCGTGCTCGGTCACGACGGCACCCGGCGTGTCCAGCCGGACCGGGTGCTCTCCGAGCTGGGGTTCGACTCGCTGACCGCCGTCGAACTGCGCAACCGGCTCGGCCTCGTCACCGGGCTGCGGCTCCCCACGGCGCTGGTCTTCGACCACCCGACGGCCGGGGCGATCGCCGCCCACCTGGCCGAACGCCTGGTCCTGCCCGGCGCGCAGACCCGCCCGGTCGCGAGCGTCGGCGAGGAACTGGACCGGCTGGAGGCGGCGCTGGCCGCCACCTCGGTGACGGGTCCGGACGGCCGGACGGTCGCGAACAGGCTGGAGACGCTGCTCGCCCGCTGGCGGGACGCCATGGCCCGCCCCGAGGAGGGGGCGGACCCGGAGCGGATCGCGAGCGTCTCGGTCGACGAGCTGTTCGACATCATCGACGCCGAACTCGACCCCCAGTGACCGATCCGGCGGGCGACCGGGGCACCGGGTCGGTGGCCGACCCGCACACGACGCTGCACAGAAGGGAACGACAGGTGTCGGAGCCGGAGCAGAACACGCCGGGCCGGGAGAGGCCGGGCCGGGGAAGGCCGGAGCAGGAGCGGCCGGGGCAGGAGCGGCCGGGGCAGGAGCGGCCGAAGGACCGGCCGGAGCAGGACAAGGTCGTCGAGTACCTGCGGCGGGTCACCGCCGACCTCAAGCGGGCGCGCCAGCGGGTGCGCGAGCTGGAGGACCGCGCGCACGAGCCGATCGCGATCGTCGGCATGGCCTGCCGCTATCCCGGCGGGGTCCGCTCGCCGGAGGACCTCTGGCGGCTGGTCGACGGCGGGCGCGACGCGATGTCGGAGTTCCCCACCGACCGGGGCTGGCCGGCCGACCTCTACCACCCGGACCCGGACCACCCGGGCACCAGCTACGCACGGGCGGGCGGCTTCCTCTACGAGGCACCGGAGTTCGACGCCGGCTTCTTCGACATCTCGCCGCGCGAGGCGCTCGCCATGGACCCCCAGCAGCGTCAGTTGCTGGAGACCGCCTGGACGGTCGCCGAGGGCGCCGGGATCGACCCGCTGGCGCTGCGCGGCACCGACACCGGGGTGTTCGTCGGGGCCATGTACCAGAACTACGCGCTCCGGCAGGGAACGGTGCCCGAGGAGGTGGCGGGCTATCTGATCAGCGGCAGCGCGGACAGTGTCGTCTCCGGCCGGATCTCCTACGCCCTGGGACTGGTGGGGCCGGCGGTCACCGTCGACACGGCCTGCTCCTCCTCGCTGGTGGCGATCCACCTGGCCGCCCAGGCCCTGCGGGCCGGTGAGTGCGCGCTGGCCATGGCGGGCGGCGTGACGGTGATGTCCACGCCGACGCTGTTCCTGGAGTTCTCCCGCCAGCGCGGGCTGGCCGCCGACGGCCGCTGCAAGTCGTTCGCGGCGGCGGCCGACGGGACGGGCTGGTCCGAGGGGGTGGGCCTGGTCCTGCTGGAGCGGCTCTCCGACGCGCGGCGCAACGGTCACCGGGTGCTCGCGGTGCTGCGCGGCAGCGCGGTCAACCAGGACGGTGCCAGCAACGGGCTGACCGCGCCGAACGGGCCGTCCCAGCGCCGGGTGATCCAGCGGGCCCTGGCCAACGCGCGACTGACCCCGCAGGACGTGGACCTGTTGGAGGCGCACGGCACCGGTACCCGGCTGGGCGACCCGATCGAGGCGGAGGCGCTGCTGGACACCTACGGCCGGGACCGGCCGGACGGCCCGCCGCTGTACCTGGGGTCGGTGAAGTCGAACATCGGTCACACCCAGGCCGCCGCCGGGGTCGCCGGGGTGATCAAGGCGGTCATGGCGATGCGGCACGGGGTGCTGCCCCGGACGCTGCACGTGGACACGCCGTCGCCGCACGTGGACTGGGCATCCGGCGCGGTGTCGCTGCTGACCGAACCGGTGGCCTGGCCCCGGACGGGGCGGCCGCGCCGGGCGGCGGTGTCGGCGTTCGGGATCAGCGGCACCAACGCGCACGTGGTGCTGGAACAGGCCCCGGACGTCGAGGAGCCGGCGGACCCGGCGCCGGCCGGCCGGTCGGTGGCGGGCGGGACGCTGCCCTGGGTGGTGTCCGGGCGCGGTCCCGAGGCGCTGCGCACCCAGGCCGGCCGGCTCGCCGAGTTCCTGACGGCCGGCACCGGCGGCAGCTCCGGCACCGGGCCGGGTACCGGGAACGGCCCCGACCCGGTGGATGTCGCGTGGTCGCTGGCCACCACCCGCCCGGCCCTGGAGGACCGTGCCGTGGTGCTGGCCGACAGCTCGTCGGAGCTGCTCGCCGGCCTGCGGGCGGTCGCGTCCGGCGCGGCCCACCCCGCCGTCGTGCGGGCCGGGACCGGGGCCGGGACCGGGACAGGCCGCGGTGTGGCCTTCCTGTTCACCGGTCAGGGCGCCCAACGGGCCGGCATGGGGACCGGGGCGGCCGAGGCGTTCCCGGTGTTCGCGGCGGCGCTCGACGAGGTGTGCGCGGAGTTCGATCCGCTGCTGGGCATCCCGCTGCGGGAGGCGATGGCCACCGGGACCGCCGCGGACGGCCGGTCGCTGGACCGCACCGACCTGGCCCAGCCGGCGCTGTTCGCCCTCCAGGTCGCGCTGGTCCGGCTGGCGGGGTCGTGGGGCGTCCGGCCGGCGGCGGTGGCCGGGCACTCGATCGGTGAGCTGACGGCCGCGCACGTCGCGGGCGTCTGGTCGCTCCCCGACGCCTGCGCCGTGGTCGCGGCCCGCGGCCGGCTGATGCAGGCGCTGCCGGCCGGCGGCGCGATGCTCGCCGTGCAGGCCGGCCCGGAGCAGGTGCTGGGCTGGGTGGCCGCCCAGGAGATCCGTACCCCCGGGCAGGTGGCGGTCGCCGCGGTCAACGGCCCCGGCTCGGTGGTGGTGTCCGGCCGGGCGGACGCGGTCGAGGAGGTCGGCCGGGCGGCCCGGGCGGCCGGCTGCCGGGTCAAGGCGCTCACGGTGAGCCACGCCTTCCACTCGCCGCTGATGCGGCCGATGCTCGGCGCGTTCGCCGAGGTCCTGGCGGGGGTGTCCACCCGGTCGCCGGAGCTGCCCGGGGTCGCCGCGGTGACCGGTGGGTGGAGCGACGCGGCTTCCTGGGGCTCGGTCGCCTACTGGGTGGACCAGGTCTGCGCGCCGGTGCGCTTCGCGGACGTGACGGCCGTCCTGCTCGCGGACGGGTTCGACACCTGTCTGGAGGCCGGTCCGGACGGGGTGCTGTCCGCGATGGTCGCCGAGTCCGTCGCGGCCGGCCGGGCGGGCGAGGCGGCGCAGCTCGGGCAGGAGGGGCGGACCGACCGGGGCGACCGGCCGCGCGCCGCGCTGGCCGTGCCGCTGCTGCGGCGGGGCCGCTCGGAGCGCGCCGCCGCGCTGGCGGCCGCGGCCGCCCTGTTCACCGCCGGGGTCCCGGTCGACTGGGCCGGGGCCGTCCCGGCCGGTGTCGACGGCAGCCCCCGACGGGTGGACCTGCCGACGTACGCGTTCCGGTCCGACCGGTACTGGCTGTCCCAGGAGGACACCGGCGAGGTCGGGGCGGACCGGACCGGGCAGGAGGACCCGGAGTTCTGGCGGCTGGTGGAGCGGGGTGACCTCGACGGGCTCACGGCCGCCCTGGAGCTGCCCGGCGACGTACCGCTGAGCCGGGCGCTGCCCGCCCTGTCCTCCCGGCACCGCTCGCGGCGGGCCGTCGAGCAGGCGGCCGACTGGCTCTACCGCACGCGCTGGCAGCGGCTGCCCGAGGCCCGCCCGACCCCGGCCACGCCCGCCGCCCCGGGCGGCAGCTGGCTGGTCGTCGTCCCGGAGGGCGAGGACGGGCGACAGTGGGCGGACCAGGTGGTCGGGACCCTGCGCGGGCACGTCGAGCCGCTGGTCGTCCCGGTGGCCGGGCGGGCGGAGCTCGCCGACCGGATCCGCGCGGCGCTCGACGCGGGCCCCGCCGAGGACCCCGCCCCCGCCCCTGGCCCCGCCCCTGCCCCTGGCCCTGCCCCCGCCGTCGGCCGGGCCCCGGCCGGCGTGCTCTGCCTGGCCGGCGTCGACGAGCGGCCGGACCCGGACCACCCGGAGATCACCCGCGGCCTGGCCGGTGCCCTCGCGGTGTTCCAGAGCGTCGCGGACCTCGGCCTCACCGTCCCGCTGTGGACCGCGACCAGGGACGCCGTCCCGGCGACACCCGAGGACGGCCTCGCCGGCTACGCCCAGGCCCCGCTGTGGGGCCTCGGCCGCGTGGCGCGGCTGGAACAGCCACTGACCTGGGGTGGCCTGGTCGATCTGCCGGCCGCGCCGGACGAGCGGACCGGTGCCCGGCTGGCCGGACTGCTCACCGGGGCGGCGGGGGAGGACCAGGCGGCGATCCGCGGCGGCGCCGTGTTCGCCCCCCGGCTGCTCCGTTCCCGGCCCGGGCCGACACCGCCGCGCCGGTGGCCGACCGGCACCGTCCTGGTGACCGGTGGGACGGGCGCACTGGGCGCCGAGGTCGCCCGCCGGCTCGCCCGGGAGGGCGCCGGCCACCTGGTACTGACCGGCCGCCGGGGGCCCGACGCGCCGGGCGCCGGGGCACTGGCCGCCGAACTGGCCGCGCTGGGCGCCGAGGTGAGCATCGAGGCCTGCGACGTGGCGGACCGGGCGGCGCTCGCCGCGCTGCTGGCCGCGCTGCCGGCCCCGCTCACGGCCGTGGTGCACGCCGCCGGGGTGCTCGACGACGGTGTGCTGACCGCGCTGACCCCCGGACGGCTCGCCGAGGTGGCCCGCGCGAAGGCCACCGCCGCGCTGAACCTGCACGAACTGACCCTCGGGACCGAGCTGTCGGCGTTCGTCCTGTTCTCCTCCGTGGCCGGCACGCTGGGCAGCGCCGGACAGGGCAACTACGCGGCGGCCAACGCCTTCCTCGACGCGCTCGCCGAGCGTCGGGTGCGCCAGGGCCTGCCCGCCACCTCGATCGCGTGGGGGCCGTGGGCCGGGGCCGGGATGGCCGCGGGCGACGGCGCCCGGCGGAAACTGGCCCGGCTCGCGGTCGAGCCGATGGCCGCCGGGCCCGCTCTCGCGGCGCTGCGCGCGGCCGTGGGCGGCGGCGCCGCCACCGCCGTGGTCGCCGATGTCCGCTGGGCGCGCCTGGCCGCCGGCGGAACGCCGGTGCCGCCGCTGCTCGCCGAGCTGCCCGAGGCCCGACCGGAGCCGGGCCCGGGTGCCGCCACGGCCGCGCCCGGGAGCGCCGTGCCGGGGAGCGCCGCGTACGGGCTCGCCGCCCTGCCGCCGGCCCAGCGCGAACGCGCCCTGCGGGACTTGGTGGCGGCCACCACGGCGCAGGTGCTGGGCCACCGGGACGCGGTCGCGGTCGTCGCCGACAAGCCCTTCCGCGAACTCGGCCTCGACTCGCTCACGGCGGTCGAACTGCGCAACGCGCTGGGCACCGCCCTCGCTCTCACCCTGGCTCCCACCCTCGCGTTCGACCACCCGAGCCCGCAGGCACTCGCCGCCCACCTGGGCACCCTGCTGCGCGAGGACGCGGAGCCCCGCGAGGACACCGGGCCCCATCGGGCCCCCGCGCCCCGCAGGGCCCCGGCGGAGCGGAGCGGCCCGGAGACCGGGGACGGCACCGAGGCCGACACCGACCCCGTCGCGATCGTCTCGATGGACTGCCGTTTCCCCGGTGGTGTCGCCGGCCCGGAGGACTTCTGGGAGCTGCTGCGCACCGGTCGCGACGCGGTGTCCGCCTTCCCGGGCGACCGGGGCTGGGACCTGGCCGCCCTCTACCACCCGGACCCGGACCACCCCGGCACCAGCTACACCCGCCACGGCGCCTTCCTCGACCGCCCCGACCGCTTCGACGCGGCGTTCTTCGGGATCGGCGCGCGCGAGGCGGCGGCGATGGACCCGCAGCAGCGACTGCTGCTGGAGATCGCCTGGCAGGCGGTGGAACGCGCCGGCCTGGACCCGCTCGCCCTGCGGGAGAGCAGGACCGGGGTGTTCATCGGTACCAACGGGCAGGACTACCTGTCCTTCGTCCGGGAGATCCCGGAGGGCCTGGACGACTACCTGGGCACCGGCAACGCCGCCAGCGTGCTCTCCGGCCGGCTCGCCTACACCCTGGGCCTGCGCGGTCCGGCGATCACGGTGGACACCGCGTGCTCCTCCTCCCTGGTGGCGCTGCACCTCGCCGCCCGGTCGCTGCGTCAGGGCGAGTGCTCGCTGGCCCTGGTCGGCGGGGCCACGGTGATGGCGGGACCGGGGGTGTTCGTCGACTTCAGCCGCCGGCGCGGGCTGGCCGAGGACGGTCGCTGCAAGGCGTTCGCCGCGGGCGCCGACGGCACCGGCTGGGGCGAGGGCGCCGGCGTCCTGGTGCTGGAGCGGCTCTCCGACGCGCGCCGCCACGGTCACCCGGTCCTCGCGGTGCTGCGCGGCAGCGCGGTGAACCAGGACGGTGCCAGCAACGGTCTGACGGCGCCGAACGGGCCCGCCCAGCAGCGGGTGATCGGCGAGGCCCTGGCCGACGCGGGCCTGCGGCCGGCCGAGGTCGACGCGGTCGAGGCGCACGGCACCGGTACCCGGCTGGGCGACCCGATCGAGGCGCAGGCCCTGCTGGCCGCCTACGGGCAGGACCGACCGGCCGACCGGCCGCTGTACCTGGGGTCGGTCAAGTCGAACATCGGCCACACCCAGGCCGCCGCCGGTATCGCCGGGCTGATCAAGATGGTGCTGGCGATGCGGCACGGGGTGCTGCCCCGAACGCTGCACGTGGACGCGCCGTCGCCGCACGTGGACTGGGCCTCGGGCGCGGTGTCGCTGCTGACCGAACCGGTGGCGTGGCCGGAGAGCGGGCGGCCGCGCCGGGCCGGGGTGTCCTCCTTCGGTGTCAGCGGGACCAACGCGCACGCGATCATCGAGCAGGCCCCCGAGCCCGTCCCCGCGCCCGTTCCCGAGCCCGTTCCCGTCCCCGCGCCCGACCCCGCCGCCGTTCCGCCGTTGCCGGAGGCTTCACCGGTGCCGCTCGCGCTGCCGGTGTCCGCCCGGGGAGCGGACGCGCTGCGCGCCCAGGCCCGTGCCCTGCGCGCCCACCTCGGCGCACACCCCGAGCAGACGCCCGCCGACCTCGCTCGGTCCCTGGCCACCGGCCGGGCCGCGCTGACCCACCGGGCGGTCGTCCTCGCCGCGGACCGGGCCGGGGTCGACACGGGCCTCGCCGCCCTCGCGGCCGGCCGGCCGGCGCCGGAGGTGATCACCGGACGGGTGGCCGCCGACGGCGCGGTCGCCTTCCTCTTCACCGGTCAGGGCAGTCAGCGCCCGGGCATGGGGCGGGAGTTGTACGAGTCGTTCGCCGCCTTCCGGGAGGCCTTCGACGCGGTCTGCGACGGGCTGGAACCGCGGCTCGGCCACTCCGTCCGGGACGTGCTGCACGCCGTCCCCGGCTCGGCCGAGGCCGTCCGGCTCGACCGGACCGGTCACGCCCAGGCGGCGCTGTTCGCCCTGGAGGTCGCGCTGTTCCGGCTGATGGAGAGCCGGGGCCTGGCGCCGGACGTGGTGGCCGGGCACTCGATCGGTGAGCTCGCCGCCGCCCACGTGGCCGGTGTGTTCGACCTCGCCGACGCCACCGCCCTGGTCGCGGCCCGTGCCCGGTTGATGGAGGCACTTCCGCCGGGCGGCGCGATGACGGCCGTCGAGGCCGGGCCGGAGGAGGTGGCGGACCTCGTCGCGGAGCGGGCCGACCGGCTCTCCGTCGCGGCGGTCAACGGCCCGGCCGCCACCGTGCTCTCCGGCGACGAGGACGCCGTGCACGAGGCCGCCGCCGCGCTGGCCGCCCGGGGCCGCCGGACCAAGCGGCTCCGGGTCAGCCACGCCTTCCACTCCCCGCACATGGCGGGCATGCTGGCGGCGTTCCGCGCCGAGGCCGAGCGGATCGGCTACCACCCGCCGAGGATCCCGCTGGTCTCCAATCTGACGGGTGCCCTGGCCGATCCGGCCGAGGTGGCCGACGCGGACTACTGGGTGCGGCACGTCCGGGAGCCGGTGCGGTTCGCCGACGGCATCCGGACGCTGGAACGGCGCGGGGTGCGCACCTTCGTCGAACTCGGGCCGGACGCGGTCCTGGCCGCGATGACCCAGGACTGCCTCACCGACCCCGGGGCCGCCGCGGCCGTCCCGCTGCTGCGCGCCGACCGGCCGGACGGCGCCGCGCTGATGGCCGCGCTGGCCCGACTCCAGGTGCGCGGACTGCCGGTGGACCTGACCGCCCCGGACAGCGGCGGCCACCGGGTCGATCTGCCGGTGTACCAGTTCCAGGGCCGCAGCCATTGGCTGTCCGGGACACGGTCCGTCGCCGGCCCGTCCACGGCCGCCACCGCCGGCGGGCCGGACGCCCTCGCGGGGCAGATCACGTCCGCGGGGCAGAACGCCTTCGCCACGCAGGACGCGGACGGGAAGCCGGACGAGGGCGAGACCGGGAGCGAGGCGCTGCGCCGGCGGCTCCGCGAGGCGCCCCCCGCGTCCCGCACGGCGCTGCTGACCGAGGTGGTGCTGGGCCAGGTCGCCGCCGTGCTCGGCCGCCCGGACGAGCCCGCCGGGCCGGCGGACAGCTTCACCGAGCTCGGGCTCAACTCGCTGGGCGCGGCCGAGCTGCGTACCCGGTTGCACGAGGCGACCGGCGTCCGGCTCGCCCCGTCGGCGGTCGTCGGGAGCCCGACCGGCGCGGCACTGGCCGCCCTGCTGGTCGAGCGGATCGTCGACGCGCCTCCGGTCGGGGCCTCCGCCCCGCCCTCCGCCCCGCCCTCCGCCCCGCCCTCCGCACCGGGCGCGGCGACGGCCGGTGCGGCCGAGCTGCCGGCGACCCCGCTGGTGACGCTGTTCCGGCAGGCCAGCCTGGCCGGCCGGGCCGGTGACGGGCTGCGGCTGCTCGCCGCCGCCGCCCGGCTGCGGGACGTGCCGGAGGCGGCGGTGCCCGCACCCCGTCGGGCCCGTTTCGCCGCCGGCCCGGCCGGGCCACCGCTGGTCTGCTTCCCCTCGCTGGTGGCACCCGCGCACGCCTACCAGTACGCCCGGTTCGCCACCGCGTTCCGGGGGCGCCGTGACCTGACGGTGCTCGCGCCGGCCGGCTACGCGGCGGGCGAGGCGCTGCCCCGCACCCTGGCGGAGTTCGTCGACCGGCAGACGGCCGCCGTCCGTGCCGAGCACGGTGACCGCCCCGCCGTCCTGGTCGGCTACTCCTCGGGCGGCTGGGTCGCGCACGCCGTCGCCGAGGCGCTGGCGCGCGGCGGGGCGGACCCGGCCGCCGTGGTCCTGCTCGACAGTCACCTGCCGGGCAGCCCGGGGCTCACCGCGCTGGAGTCGACGCTGTTCACCGCCCTGGCGGACCGCGCCGAGCTGGTGGAGGCGACCACGGACGCGGGACTGGGCGCGATGGGCCGTCACTTCGACCTGTTCCGCGACTGGCGGCCCGGCCCGGTGGCGAGCCCGACCCTGCTCGTCCGGGCGACCGAGCCCCTCCCCGGCACCCCGGCCGGCCCCGCGGTCCCCGCGGCGTCCTGGCCCACCCGGCACACGACGGTCGACGTGCCGGCGGATCACCTGACCATCATCGGAGACTCCGGACCCTCGACCGGCCACGCGGTCGAGTCGTGGCTGTCCGGAGCGGTACCGGAGGTAGCAGCACCGCGATGACCACCGAATCCAGCGCGGCCGACACCGTGTTCGGCCCGACCTTCACGCAGAACCCCTACCCCTCCTACGACATCCTGCGCACCGAGGCGCCGGTCGGCCGGCACGTGGTGAAGACGCTCGCCTCCGAGGTCAACGCCTGGGTGGTGACCCGGCACGAGGACGTCCGGACGCTGCTGGCCGACCAGTCGCTGTCCAAGGACGCGCTCGGCCTGCCCCGGATCATCGAGCGGCACGCGCTGCACCCCGACGGCTCGGCCGGCAGCAACCCGCGCAGCATGCTGTTCAGCGACCCGCCGGACCACACCCGGCTGCGCCGGCTCGTCTCCAAGGCGTTCACCATGCGCCGCGTCGAGCGACTGCGGCCCTGGATCGAGCAGTTGGCCGACGACGTGGTCGACGGGATCGTGCCGGGCGCGGAGTTCGACCTGGTCGAGCAGGTCGCGCTGGCCTTCCCGATCTATGTGATCGGTGCCCTGCTCGGCGTGCCGGTGGCCGACTTCGACGACCTCCGCCGCTGGAACGGCGTGCTCACCAGCGTCCGGTCCACCGCCGCGGAGAAGCGGGAGGCGATCGGACTGGCCTACGGGCACCTGGCGGCGGTCGTCGAGGCCAAGCGCGAGGAGCCCGCCGACGACCTGGTGAGCGCGCTCATCGAGGCCGAGGACGACGGCAACCGGTTGGACGGCGGTGAACTGCTCTCCAGCCTGTTCCTGCTGATGAACGCCGGCTACGAGACCACCGCGAACATGATCAGCAGCGGCGTGCTCGCCCTGCTCCAGCACCCCGACCAGCTGGACCGGTTGCGGGCCGACCCCGTCCGGCTGCCGGGCGCGGTCGAGGAGTTCCTGCGCTACGAGAGCCCGTTGAACCTCGCCACCATCCGGTGGACGACCCGGCCGGTCCAGGTGGGCGAGGTGACCATCCCGGCGGACGAGATCGTCTTCGTGTCGCTCTGCGCCGCCAACCGGGACCCCGCCGTCTTCGACGACCCCCACCGGCTGGACGTGGGGCGCGGCAGGAACCCGCACCTGTCCTTCGGCCACGGCATCCACCACTGCATCGGCGCCCCGCTGGCCCGGCTGGAGGGCGAGGCCCTGTTCGACCGGCTGCTGCGCCGCTTCCCCCGCTGGGAGCTCGCCGTGCCGGCCGAGCGGCTGGTCTGGCGGCACAGCCTCCAGTTCCGCGGCCTGGAGAGCCTGCCGGTCCGGATGTCCTGACCGAACCGGCGAGACCGACCCACCGAGACCGACCCACCGAACCGACCCACCGAGACCGACCCACCGAACCGACCGGGAGAGATGAGATCACGATGACCGACAACACAGGGGCCGGCGCAGCCGTCGGCGAGGGCAAGGTGGCGGCCTTCTTCGACGCCTGCGCCCGGGACGCCTTCGACGAGGCGGTCGCCTGCTTCGCCGAGGGCGGGGTCTGGAGCGTCGCCGAGGGCCCGGAACCCGGTGCCACCTACCGGCGCGACGAGATCCGGGCGTACCTCGTGGACCTGGTCAGGAAGCGCGAGGAGTTCGGCGACCAGGGGATCGCGCTGGTCTTCGAGCCCGCCGTGGTGGCGGGTGACCGGCAGATCATCGAGTTCACCCTGCGCGACGCCACCGGCCGCGTACTGGACCGGGGCGTGGACCTCTTCACGCTGCGGGACGGCCTGATCCTCGTCAAGGACGTCTTCCGCAAGGCCTGACCCCGTGGCGTGAGCGCCGCGACCCGGCACTCGCGACCCGGTACCCGCGTCCCGGTACCCGCGACCCGCGATGACCGCAGGGCCGCCCGGTACCCCGACCGAAACCCCCTACCGAAGGAACGATGGACATGTTCGAGCACCTCAGTGAGCACCTGGTCACCTTCGCCAACGACATCGAGTTCGAGGACCCGAAGGTCGGCCAGAGCGGCACCTACACGGCGGAGTTGCGCGATCCGTCCGGTGCCGCGATCGGGACGGTCGACGGCTTCTACAAGATCGTCACCCGCCGTGAGGCCGACGACGAGCTGATGACCTGCATCACCGAGAAGATCGCGCTTGCCGACGGCGACGTGCACGTCGAGGCCTGGGCCCGGTTCAGCAACCTGGTGTCGGGCGAGTGGCTGTACTGCCCGGCGGTCGGCGTGAGCGGCCGCTACGCCGGCCGGACCGGGGTCCGGCAGTGGCGCCCGGTCGACCCCGGCAAGGTCGCCGAGGCCAAGCTGGTGTTCTTCTCGACCCTGCTCTCCTGACCGCGCATGGACGCGACTCGGGATCCGGCCGGCGCCGTGGACCCCGCGGGCTCCACGGGTTCGGCCGGACCGGCGGACTTCGGGGACTTCGCGGACTTCGCGGACTTCGCGGGCAAGGTCGTACTGATCACCGGTGGGGGCGGCGGAATCGGTTCCGCCGCCGCCCGGCGGTTGACCGCCCGGGGCGGGCAGGTGGTGCTGGCGGACATCGACCGGGCGCGCGGCGAAGCGGTGGCCCGGGAGACCGGTGCCCTGTTCGTACCGGTCGACACGTCCGACCTGGCCGACAACGAGCGGCTGGTGCGGGCCGCCGTCGACCGGTTCGGCGGACTGGATGTCGTCTGGCTCAACTCCGGTGTTCTCGCAGGGAGTTCGATCGGTGACGGGTTCGACGGCGCGGCCTACCGGCGGCTGCTGGCGGTCAACATCGACTCGGTGGTCTACGGGGTGCAGGCCTCACTGCCGGCGCTGCGGGCCCGTGGCGGTGGGTCGATCGTGGTCACCGCCAGCACCACCGGCCTGCGCCCTTCGCCGGACGTGTTCTACGCGGCCTCCAAGCACGCTGTGGTGGGGCTGGTCCGGTCGCTGGCGCAGACCCTCGCCGCGGACGGCGTCACCGTCAACGTGCTCTGCCCGGGCGCGGTCGAGACACCGCTGATCGCCGGGCGTCTCGCCGCCTGGCGGGCCGCCGGGGTGGCGGTGGCCGCGCCGGACCTGGTGGTGGACGCGATGGCCGTGGCCGTGCGGGACGGGCGGACCGGTCAGGCGTGGGTCGTGGCGGCGGACACCGGTATCACCCGCTTCGAGTTCGCCGATCTGGTCGTCGCCGGGGAACACCGGTTGCGCTTCGCCGGCGGCCGGGTGACCAGTACCACCACCGCGCCGGACGGCAACGCACCCACCGCGCCGGACGGCAACGTGCCCACCCCGGCCGGCCCGGCCGGGTGACCCCGCGCCGGGCCGGGGGAACCGACCCCGGCCCGGCCCCATCAGCGATCACGAGGAGCACCGCATGCTGTCCGTCAAGGCCGCCGTCGCCCGAGGCAAGGGCGGCCCGTTCACCGTCGAGGACGTCCTGCTGGAGCCGCCCCGGGCCGACGAGGTGCTGGTCCGGCTGGTCGCCACCGGCCTGTGCCACACCGACCTGCTGGCCCTGGACCAGATCCTCCCGCCGGGCCTGCCCGCCGTCCTCGGGCACGAGGGCAGCGGCGTGGTGGTGGCCGTCGGCGCGGGGGTGACCTCGGTCGCCCCGGGCGACCCGGTCGTGCTGGCCCCGATGAGCTGCGGCTCCTGCCGTCCCTGCCTCACCGGCCACCCGATGCACTGCGTCGCCTTCCTGCCGCTCAACCTGCGCGGCCGACGGGCGGACGGCTCGACCGCCTACCGGGACGCGGACGGCGCCGAGGTCAACGGGCACTTCTTCGGCCAGTCCTCCTTCGCGGACCACGTCGTCGCCCACTGGCGCAGCGTCGTGAAGGTCCGTGCGGACGCGCCGCTGGAGCTGCTCGGTCCGCTCGGCTGCGGGCTGCAGACCGGCGCGGGCGCGGTGCTCGGCGTGTTCGCGGCCCCGCCCGGCAGCAGCCTCGTGGTGTTCGGCGCTGGCCCGGTGGGGCTGGCGGCCGTGATGGCGGCCAGGATCGCCGGCTGCTCGCGGATCGTCGCCGTCGACCTCCACCGCGCCCGGCTGGACCTCGCGCTCGAACTCGGGGCCACCGACGTGTTCGACGGCGCCCAGGACGACGTGGCGGCCGCCGTGGTCCGGCTCAGCGGGGGCGGCGTCGACTTCGCGCTGGACGCGGTGGGCCTGCCGCGGACCGGTCGGGCCGCCGTCGAGTCGCTCGCGGTCGGCGGTACGGCCGGCATCGTCGGGTCGGCCGGCACCGGCCAGGACCTCTCGGTCGGGCTGGTCCAACTGCTGGGCCGCACCGTGAAGGGCATCCTCCAGGGCGACAGCGTCCCGCAGCTGCTGATCCCGCGGCTGCTGGACTTCTTCCTGGCGGGCCGGTTCCCGCTGGACCGGCTGGTCCGGCCGTACCCGCTGGCCGACATCAACCGCGCGGTCGCCGACGCGGTCGCCGGAACGGCCGTCAAACCGGTGCTGATGCACGACACGACGCCGTCCTGAGACCCCCGCCGGTGCGCGGCGCGGCACCTCGGCCCCACCGGGGCCCCGGGGCCCGCCCGTACCGGCGGGTCAGCCGGCGTCCGGCCGGTGGGTCCGGGCGAAGGCCCGCGCGTCCCAGTCGCCGCCCAGCTCCGGTGCCAGCGAGGCGGCGGCCAGCGCGCCGAAGTCCGCGGCGGTGCCCGCGCGCTCCGGCAGGGCGCCGAGCAGCGGGGCACCCGCCGACCGCGGCAGGTCGGCGAGGTTGCAGCACTCGGCGAGGCCGGGCCGCGCCGGCCAGGAGCCGATGACCACCCCGGCCAGCGGCAGCCCGCGCGCCCGGAGCGCCTCGGCCGTGAGCGCGACGATGTTGAGCGTGCCCAGGCCGGCCGAGGCCACCAGCAGGAACTCCGCCGGCAGTCCGGCCCCGAGCACCGCCCGCGCCTGGTCGGCCAGCGTCCGGCCCTCGTCGTCGTAGCGCACCAGCAGCCCGCCGGCGCCCTCGACCAGGACCAGGTCGTGCGTCCCGGCCAGCTCGGCGACCTCGGCCGCCACCTCGGCGGGCGTGAGCGCGGGCAGCCCGGCGCGCCGGGCCGCGGTGTTCGGCGCCAGTGGGTCCGGGTACCGGGCCAGCTCCCGGGTGGTGAGCGCGCCCGCCAGCCGTCGGACGTCGTCGACGTCACCCGGTTCGCCGGGGGCCAGGCCGGTCTGGCCCGGCTTCAGCACGGCGACCCGCGCGCCGCCCCGCAGCGCCGCCGAGGCGAGCGCCGCCGTGGCGACGGTCTTGCCGACCTCGGTGTTGGTGCCCGTGACGAACAGGATCCGCGCGCTCATCCGGCCACCGCCGCCGCCGTCACGGCCGCGGCGATCCGCGCCACGTCGTCGTCCCCGGTCACGAACGGCGGCATCGTGTAGATGAGGTCCCGGAACGGCCGCAGCCAGACCCCCTCCCGGGCGGCGGCCCCGGTGGCCGCCGCGACGTCCACCGGGTGGTCGAGCTGCACCACGCCGATGGCGCCCAGCACCCGCACGTCCCGGACCCCGGGCAGCCCGGCGGCGTCCGCCAGGCCGTCCCGCAGCCCGGTCTCGATCCGCTTCACCTCGACCTGCCAGTCCTGGCCGAGCAGCAGGTCGATCGACGCGTTGGCGACCGCCGAGGCCAGCGGGTTGCCCATGAACGTGGGCCCGTGCGCCAGCACCGGCATCTCGCCCCGGCTGATGCCGTCCGCGATCTCGGCGGTGCAGAGCGTGGCCGCCATGGTCAGGTAGCCGCCGGTCAGCGCCTTGCCCAGGCACATCACGTCCGGCGAGACGTCCGCGTGGTCGGCCGCGAACAGCGCGCCGCTGCGCCCGAAGCCGGTGGCGATCTCGTCGAAGACGAGCAGGACCCCGTGCCGGTCGCAGAGTTCGCGCAGCATCCGCAGGTAGGCGGGGGAGTGGAACCGCATGCCGCCCGCGCCCTGCACCACCGGCTCGACGATCACCGCGGCCAGTTCACCCGCGTGGCGCTCCATCAGCGCGTCGAACTCCGCCGCGTAGCCGGCGTCCAACGGGGCGTCGAACCCGGCCGGCGGCTCCGGCGCGAAGAGCTGGCCGGGCAGCACGCCGCCCCACAGGTGGTGCATGCCGCCCTGCGGGTCGCAGACCGACATCGGGTGGAAGGTGTCCCCGTGGTAGCCGCCGCGCCAGGTGAGCAGCCGCTTCTTGGCGGGCTGCCCGACGGACTGCCAGTACTGCAGGCACATCTTCATCGCGACCTCGACCGCCACCGAGCCGGAGTCGGCGAGGAAGACGTGCCGCAGCGGCTCCGGCGTGATGTCCACCAGCCGGGCGGCCAGCCGTACGGCGGGCTCGTGGGTGAGCCCGCCGAACATCACATGGCTCATCCGGCCCAGCTGGTCGCGCACCGCCTCGTCCAGCACCGGGTGCCCGTAGCCGTGGATCGCCGCCCACCAGGACGACATCCCGTCGACCAGCTCGCGCCGGCCCGCGACGGGCTCGGCGAGCCGCAGCCGCACCCCGGACGCCGATTCGACGACGTAGGGGGTGGCGGTGCCGGGCATCGGACCGTACGGGTGCCAGACGTGCGCCCGGTCCAGGGCGAGGAGGGTGTCGGTGGACAGCTGAGCCATGGTGAGTCTTTCGCTGGGGACGGTCAGGCGTTGGGAGCCAGTTCGGTACCGGCACCGCGCCGGCGGACCCGGACGAGGTCGCTGCGCAACCCGTCCTCGCTCCCCCCGGTCCCGGCGTCGGCCCCGGTCTCCTCGACGGCCGGGGCACCGTGCCCGCCGCACGGCCCGCAGCCGCCGCCCGTCCCGCAGGCGCCACCCTCGGCGGCGGCGGCGACGTCGGCCCGGTGCCGGGGCAGGGTGGCCTCGCCGGCCCCCTCCACCTCGAAGCCCGCGTCCTTGATCATGTCGAGGTCGGCCTGGCCGGCCTGGCCCTCGCTGGTCAGGTAGTCGCCCAGGAAGATCGAGTTGGCGAGGTGCAGGCCCAGCGGCTGCAGCGAGCGCAGGTGGACCTCGCGCCCGCCGGCGATCCGTACCTCGACGTCGGGGCAGACGAAGCGGACCATCGCCAGGATCCGCAGGCAGCGCTGCGGGGTGAGGTTCCACTCCTTGGCGAGCGGGGTGCCCTCGAAGGGGATGAGGAAGTTGACCGGCACCGAGTCCGAACCCAGCTCGCGCAGCGCGAAGACCACGTCCACCAGGTCCCCGTCGCTCTCGCCCATGCCCGCGATCAGGCCGGAGCAGGCGGACAGGCCCGCGCCGTGCGCCTTCTGCACGGTGTCCACCCGGTCCGCGTAGGTGTGGGTGGTGGTGATGTCGCCGTAGGTGCCCTCGGAGGTGTTCAGGTTGTGGTTGTACGCGTCGGCGCCGGCCGCCTTCAGCCGCTCGGCCTGGTTGTCGGAGAGCAGGCCGAGGCAGGCGCAGATCTCGACGGCCGGGTCGGCGTCCTTGATGGCCGAGATGGTGTCGGCCACCCGGTCGATGTCACGGTCCGTCGGGCCGCGCCCGCTCGCCACCAGGCACACCCGCTTGGCGCCGCCGGCGACGCCCGCCTTCGCCGCCTCGGCGGCCTGGTCCGGCTTCAGCCAGGTGTACTTGAGGATCTCGGCCTTGGAGCCCAGCCGCTGCGAACAGTACGAGCAGTCCTCCGGGCAGAGCCCGCTCTTCAGGTTCACCAGGTAGTTGAGCTTGACCCGGCGGCCGAACCACTGCCGGCGCACCCGCCCGGCGGCCGCGACCACGTCCAGCAGCTCGTCGTCGGTGGTGGCGAGGACGGCCAGCGCCTCCTCGCGGGTGGGGATTTCCCCGCGCAGGCCCTTGGCGGTGAGGGTATCGAGCAGATCCATGAGGCTGATCCTGCCTGCTGGCCGTCCGGCGACGCCAGAGGAAACCCACCAGAAGATCCCCGGGAGGATGTGCGAGTTGTCACAGTGTCACAGCTCACGGTAGTGGTGCAGGTCACGTCCCCGGTGGCGGGGATTACCGATCGGTAGCCGGTGGGGTCGTCCACGGCCCGCCCCCGTGATCTCCACCACCCGCGCACTGCTTAGAATCTGCGCCATGACCACGCAGGGGGAGCGGACCCCGTCATCGGGTGACCAGGAACAGCACGAAGCCACCCGGACGGCCGGGGCCTACCGGCGGCCGGCCGGCCGGATCGGCGCCCGCCGGGTCGTGGGCTGGATCGTGGTGGTCGGTGTGGTGGCCGCCGGCGGCTGGATCATCACCCGCCCGACGCCCGGCGACTGGATACCCGGCCTCGGTCCGACCAGCAAGGACGCCGCCAGCACCCCGCCCGTGGTCGGCAGCCCGCCGCCGCGCGCCGCGACCGACCCCGAGGGCCTCAACGTCGACACCCTCTTCCCCGCCCAGCGGGTGGTCGAGGTCGGCGGGTACAAGGGCAGGCGCTCCGGCGTCCGGCAGGGCGAGAACTGCTCCGAGACCCTCCAGGACCGCACCCAGGACCTCCTGCGCGACAGCGGCTGCCAGGCCTATCTCGCCGTCAGCTTCGCCGGCCAGGAGAAGCCGGTGCTCAGCAGCGTCACCCTGCTGCGCTTCGCCGACCAGGCCGCCGCCGACCGGGCCGCCGAGGCGCTGCGGGCCAAGCCGGGCGCGATCGCCTTCATCCTCCAGGACGCGTCCACCGCCCCCGCCCAGCCCGCCGGCACCGCCAAGCCCGGCTCGGAGCCCCGCGTCGCGGCGGTCGGCCACTACGTGACGGTCACCAGCTCACGGCCCGTCGAGTCGCACGGCCCCGCGCCCGCCGGCCCGGCCACCCCCACCACCCCGGTCGGCGTGCCGTCCACCCCGCCGCCCGGCGGTGAGCAGGCGCTCGACGAGGCCACCCGGGCGATCTCCTACTCCGCCGGCGCGCCCTTCGCCTGGATGTGACGCGGCGGCGGGGCCCACCGCCCGGGGGCCCCGCCGCCGCGTCACCGGTTCGGCCGGCGGACCGCTCAGCCGTCCAGCCGGTCCACCGCGGTGACCCGCAGGACCGCCCGGCCCTCCTCGTCGGAGCCGTACAGGTCGACCTCGGCGCTGATGCCCCAGTCGTGGTCGCCCGCCGGGTCGTCGAAGATCTGCCGGACCTTCCAGGAGGAGTCCTCCTCCTCGATCAGCAGCATCTTCGGTCCGCGCGCGTCCGGGCCCGTCCCCAGGTCGTCGTACTCGTCCCAGTACCCGTCCATCGCGTCCGCCCAGCGGTCCGCGTTCCAGCCGTACTCGCCGTCCAGCTCGCCGAGGGCGCCGTAGTGCTCCAGCGCGGCCAGCTCCACCCGGCGGAACAGCTCGTTGCGCACCAGTACCCGGAACGCCCGCGCGTTCGCCGTCACCGGCGCCGGCTTGTCGTCCAGGGTGACCTCCGGGGCCTGCGGGTCGGCCGGGTTGGCCAGCTGCTCCCACTCGTCCAGCAGGCTGGAGTCGACCTGGCGGACCAGCTCGCCGAGCCAGGCGATGACGTCCTTGAGGTCGTCGGTCTTCAGATCGTCGGGGACGGTCTGCTCCAGCGCCTTGAACGCGCCGGCCAGGTAGCGCAGCACGATGCCCTCGGTGCGCGCCAGGTCGTAGTGGCCGACGTAGTCCGAGAAGGTCATCGCCCGCTCGTACAGGTCGCGGACCACGGACTTCGGCCGCAGCTCGTGGTCGCCGATCCACGGGTGCGCCCGGCGGTACACCTCGTAGGCGTGGGTGAGCAGCTCCTCCAGCGGCTTCGGGTACGTGATCTCCTGGAGCCGCTCCATCCGCTCCTCGTACTCGATGCCGTCGCGCTTCATCTCGCCGATGGCCTCGCCGCGCGCCTTGTTCTGCTGCGAGGCGAGGATCTGGCGGGGGTCGTCGAGGGTCGCCTCGACCACCGACACGACGTCCATCGCGTAGGAGGGGGAGGTCGGGTCGAGCAGCTCGAAGGCGGCCAGCGCGAAGGTGGAGAGCGGCTGGTTGAGCGCGAAGTTCTCCTGGAGGTCGAGGGTGAGCCGCACGATCCGGCCCTCCGCGTCCGGCTCCGGCAGCCGCTCCACGATGCCGCCCTCCAGCAGCGAGCGGTAGATGGCGATCGCGGTGCGGATGTGCCGGCGCTGCGCGCCGCGCTCCTCGTGGTTGTCGGTGAGCAGCTTGCGCATCGCCTCGAAGGCGTTGCCCGGCCGGCCGATCACCGACAGCAGCATCGCGTGGCTCACCTTGAAGCGGGAGACCAACTGCTCCGGATCGGCGGCGATCAGGCGCTCGAAGGTCTCCTCGGACCAGCCGACGAAGCCCTCCGGGGCCTTCTTGCGGACGATCTTGCGCTTCTTCTTCGGGTCGTCGCCCGCCTTGGCGACGGCCTTGTCGTTCTCGATCACGTGCTCGGGCGCCTGCGCGACGACCTGGCCGACGGTGTCGAACCCGGCCCGCCCGGCCCGGCCGGCGATCTGGTGGAACTCCCGGGCCCGCAGCACCCGCACCCGGACGCCGTCGTACTTGGACAGCGCGGTGAACAGCACCGTGCGGATCGGCACGTTGACGCCCACGCCGAGCGTGTCGGTGCCGCAGATCACCTTCAACAGCCCTGCCTGGGCGAGGCGTTCGACCAGTCGGCGGTACTTGGGCAGCATGCCCGCGTGGTGCACGCCGATCCCGTGCCGGACGAACCGGGACAGGTTGCGGCCGAACTTGGTGGTGAAGCGGAAGTTGCCGATCAGGTCGGCGATGGCGTCCTTCTCCGCCTTGGAGCACATGTTGATGCTCATCAGCGACTGGGCCCGCTCCACCGCCTCCTTCTGGGTGAAGTGCACCACGTAGACCGGGGCCTGACCGGTCTTCAGCAACTCCTCCAGGGTGTCGTGCATGGTGGTGCGGCGGTACTCGTAGAAGAGCGGGACGGGCCGGGTCGCCGAGCGGACCACGGTGGTCGGCCGGCCGGTGCGGCGGGTCAGGTCCTCCTCGAAGCGGCGGACGTCGCCGAGCGTCGCGGACATCAGCAGGAACTGCACCTGCGGGAGTTCGAGGATCGGGATCTGCCAGGCCCAGCCGCGGTCCGGCTCCGCGTAGAAGTGGAACTCGTCCATCACGACCTGGCCGACGTCGGCCCGGGCGCCGTCCCGCAGCGCGATCTGCGCCAGTACCTCGGCGGTGCAGCAGATGATCGGCGCGGTCGGGTTCACGCTCGCGTCGCCGGTCATCATGCCGACCTGCTCGGTGCCGAACATCTTGCACAGGTCGAAGAACTTCTCCGAGACCAGCGCCTTGATCGGCGCGGTGTAGAAGGTCCGCTTGCCCTCCGCCAGCGCCGCGAAGTGCGCGCCCGCCGCGACCAGGCTCTTGCCGGAGCCGGTCGGCGTCGCCAGGATCACGTTGTTCCCCGACACCAGCTCGATCAGCGCCTCCTCCTGCGCCGGGTACAGCGTGATCCCGCGCTCCTCCGCCCAGGCGGCGAACGTCTCGTACAGCGCGTCGGGGGTGGCGGGCTTCGGCATCAGATCAAGGAGGGTCACCCGGCTATCTTGCCTGCTCGCGTCCACCCCGGGCAAAGCCCGGGGCCGCTCACCGGGCCGGAACGGCGGGCGGGGAGGTCACCGGACCGAGGCCTGCGCAGTGTTCCCCGGCGATCGCCGTCCGCGCGGTGCGCCAGGCAACGGTCACGTGCGGTGACCTCAGGGCGTCCGAACCGGCGCCCGCGGCGGCGGTGCCGGTCACCACCACCCGGCGGTAGTGGTCCCCGGCCCCGCCCGGGTAGTCGCACCGGTACAGCAGCTCGACACTCGCGTCCGGGTGGATCCAGCCGGTGATGCCGGCGCCCGCGTCGAGCGGCCGCGGTGGCCGGTCCGGCCGGTCGGCCGGGCCGAGCCGGGCCGCCTCGAAGGCGGCCCCGTCGGGCCGTTCGACCCCGACAGCGAGCAGCTTTCTGCCGTACCAGGTGTTCCAGTGGACGACGCACCACGGAACCTTCGCCCCGCCGACCGGATCGCCCTCCTCCAGGACCACCGTCCGGCCGTTGTCCCCGGCGGCGGGCGCCAGGTCCGCCCGGCCGGCCAGCGACCAGCAGGCCGACTCCGGCAGCTCGACCGAGTTCCACGGCTGCCACGCCCAGAGGCTCGTCGCGACCACGGCCGCCAGTGGCAGCCCCACCACCACCAGCCGTCGCCGCCGCCGCTCCCGGCGCGCCTCGACCTCCGCGATGGCGGCCCGGGCGACACCTACGACGGGTGGGGAAGCGGCCGCCCCGGCCGGGGAACTGTCGGGGTCCGGGGCGCCGACGCCCGGCCCGGGCCTCGGCGGGTGGGAGCGCTCAGCCACTCGACGGTCCTCCCGTGAGGGCGGGCACGGTCGGGGCGGTGGCGGGCAGCTGGACCGCGTCGGCGCACGCGTACTCGGTCGCGGCGGCCTGGGCGACCTTGAGCGCGATGTTCCCGTAGGCCTGGCCGGCGCGGTCGGCGTCGGCGCCCGGCAAGTGGTCACCGGCGACATCGACCCGGAAGTAGGGCGGGGCCTTCTCGGTCGGCTGCTTGGGCACGATCTCGAAGTCGCAGCGGACGTAGAGCCGCACCTTCGGGTTCCCGCCGCTCTTCGGCGCGACTCCCCAGGCCACCGTCCCGGCGCCGAAGTCCAGCGGTACGACCCGGTCGTACCGCGCGTCGGCGGCCCGGTCCGCCTCGGGCCCCGCGGTGGCCGGCCGGACGTCGGCGTTGAGCATCCAGTACTTCCCCCAGCGGACGACGCACTCACGGCGGCGCTCGGGCGGGCTCTCCGGGGCCAGCGGGGTGGCGATCCGGACCGTGGGCACCGGCTCCAGGGCCTTGCCGTCCGGCCCGGCCAGTGGCCGGAGGTCCTCCCGCCCGAGTGCGTTCCAGCACGCGGTGGTGGGCAGCTCCACCGACCGCCAGGGCTGCCAGGCCCGGAGACCGACCGCCGCGGCGGCGGCCAGGACCGCGGCGACCGCCCCGTGCCAGGGCCGGATCGGCTGCCGTCGCCGGGCGGGGCCCCCCCGCGACCGCGGGGGGAGATTCGCGAAGTCGACCAAGGGGAAGCTCTCCGGGAGGGGGGGGGGGGGGGTGGTTGGGGGGGGGCT
>NZ_JBHYYB010000001.1:89220-173042 GCF_042752535.1 Kitasatospora sp. NPDC059327
CCCTGGGGTGCCGGGCGCGTATCCACCCCGGGGGGGGGGGGGCGTCCCCCGGGGCCCCCGCCCGGGGCCTGGGGTGGTTGGCGTGCGGCGGCGGGGGGGCCCCGCCGGCCCACGGCGGGGTGAGATGCGCGACGTCGACCATGGCTCAGCTCTCCGGAAGGGCGGGCGGGCGGTTGGTGCGGACTGCGCCGGTGCCCCGGCGGGCCGGTCTGGCCGGCGGGGGCTCAGCCATCCTTGCCGACCCCCTTGGTGGCTTCCCCGCGGGCCGTGGCCCCCGAGGTGTAGCCCTCGTCGGAGACCTGGCCGGCCTGGCGCCGCAGCAGCTTGAGGTACTCGGGGTCGAGACCGCTGTCCGCGGTCGCCCGGTCGAAGGCCTCCAGCGCGGCCTTCTGCGCCCCGTGCTTGGAGTTGGCGGCGGCCGTGGCCCCCTGGTCGTTGGCCTCGTGAATGGCAGGCCGAACATGTGCCGTTCCGCACGTTGCCCGTCCCGCGCCCGCCGTGCCAGAGTGCCGGACATGGCCCACCGCACCGCGTCCGAACCGCCCGTCCTCGCCTCGACGGCCGCCCCCGCCCCCGGCGCCGTCTTCGACTGGCTCGACGAGACGGCCGACCTGCGCGCCCGGGCGGGCCTCACCCGCACGCTGCGCAGCCGGCCCGCCGAGGACGCCGTGCTCGACCTCGCCGGAAACGACTACCTCGGGCTGACCCGCCACCCGGTCGTGACCCGGGCCGCCGCCGACGCCGCGCTGCGCTGGGGCGGCGGCGCCACCGGCTCCCGGCTGGTCACCGGCACCACCGCCCTGCACACCGAACTGGAGGGCGAGCTGGCCGAGTTCTGCGGGGTGGAGGCCGCACTGGTGTTCTCCTCCGGCTACACCGCCAACCTGGCCGCGCTGACCGCGCTCAGCGACCCGGACACCCTGATCGTCTCCGACGCCTACAACCACGCCTCGCTGATCGACGGCTGCCGGCTCGCCCGGGGCGACGTCCACCGAGCCCCGCACAGCGACCCGGACGCGGTCCGCTCCGCACTCGCCGGGCGCACCCACCGCCGGGCCCTGGTGGTCACCGACTCCGTCTTCTCCGTCGACGGCAACGCCGCCCCGCTGGCCGGTCACTCCGCCGCGGCCCGCGCCCACGGCGCCGCCCTGCTGGTCGACGACGCGCACGGGCTGGGCGTCCTGGGCCCCGGCGGTGCCGGCGCCCTGGCCGCCGCCGGCCTGGCGGGCGCGCCGGACACCGTCGCCACCGTCACCCTCTCCAAGTCGCTCGGCTCCCAGGGCGGCGCGGTGCTCGGACCGCGCCGGGTGATCCGCCACCTCACCGAGACCGCCCGCACCTTCATCTTCGACACCGGCCTGGCCCCGGCCGCCGCGGGTGCCGCCCTCGGCGCGCTGCGCCTGCTGCGGGCCGAGCCGCACCGCGCCGAGCGCGCCCGCGAGGTCGCCCGCTCCCTCGCCGACCGGCTCACCGCCGCCGGGCTGCACGCCTCCGACCCGGACGCGGCCGTGGTCTCGGTCCGCGCGCCGGGCCCCGAGGCCGCCGTCGCCTGGGCCGCCGACTGCCGCCGGGCCGGTCTCGCCGTCGGCTGCTTCCGCCCGCCCTCCGTTCCGGACGGCATCTCGCGCCTGCGGCTCACCGCCCGCGGTGACCTGACGGACGCCCAGATCACCGACGCGGTGAGGATCATCGCCTCGCTCGCCCCGGTGGGGGCGCACACCGCCTGACCGCAACCGCGGGCCCGCCGGTCCGCGTACCGACCGGAGGGCAGTGCGCTCCGCCGGGGGGCGGAGCGGATTGCCGGCGAGCGGCGGGGTGAGGCGGGTCGGCGGATGCGACCGACGGTCTGCGCGCCGGGCCCTTCGCCGTCCCCTCGGCGCCTCACGGCGGGCTGAGGCCGCATCGTGGGCGCCCCCCGAGGCCTGGACCGGGAGGCCGCTCCGCCCTGCGCGTGCCCCTACTCCCCGGTCACTGCTCCCCGAACTCCCCGGCCTCAGCTCCCCGCAGGGACACGCTCCGTATGTGGACATGTTCCATGCTCGGACACGTCCATGAGCGGGAAGTCGGCGGGTCCGACGTCCCGCGCGGGCCCGCGCGGCCTCAGAACCCCGCCAGCTCCCGCAGGAACGTCGTCTCCGCGTCCCGCCGCCCGGCCGCCGCGCGCGGGGCGGCCACGACCACGGCGAGCGTCCGGCACCAGGCCAGCACCCGTGCCGGATCGGAGTCCGGCACGAGCGCGGTCAGCCCGGCGATCCGCCGCTCCAGGGCGGCCCGGTCGGTCACGTCGTCGAGCACCCAGTCCACCAGATCGAAGTCCGGATCCCCGAGCGACGGCCGGGGGTCGATCGCCACCGGTCCGGCCGGGCCGTCCAGAACGTTGGCCGGGTGCAGATCCCCGTGCACCAGCGCCACCGGTCCGCCCGCGGCCAGCTCCCGGGCGGACGCCCGCGCCCCGGGCGGCACCGCGCCGGGCGCCCGGCGCTCGGTCAGATCGAAGAGGAACTCGACCCGGTCGCCGAGCGGCGGCAGGGCGAGCCCGTCCACCGGCACCGAGCGCAGGGCGCCGAGCAGCGGCGCCACCTCGGCCGGCCGCCGGTCCCGCCGCCGCAGCGGCAGCCCCGGCGCCACGTCCGCCAGCAGCAGCGCGCGCGCCGCCGGGTCGTACGCCAGCAGCCGTACCACGGACGGCAGTCCGGCCCACGCCCGCAGCGCCGCCGCCTCCTGCCGGGCCACCTCGGCGTCGGGGGTCAGCTTCAGCCAGGCCGCCGTCCCGTCGGCCCGGGTGCAGCGGAAGACCCGGGACGTGCCGCCGCCGCCGGCCGAGCGGACGGTCAGACCCCAGGACCCGGCCAGCTCCGCCACCCGCGCGGGGAGCTCGTCGCACCAGGCCTCGGCCGAGGGCCCGAACCGGACGGTGAGCCGGGCCCGTGCCTCGGCCGGGACGGCTGTCAGGTCGCTCACGGCTGCCCCACCACCAGCAGCGTCTCGGCGCCGACCGGCCGGTAGCCGGCCGCCTGGAAGGCCCGCACGCTGGTCGCGTTGCCCGGCGCCTGCTGCGACCAGATCCACTCGCCCGCCGGCAGCAGGTGCCGGGCGGCGAGCGCCAGTTGCCGGCCGAGCCCCAGGCCCCGGGCCCGCGGATCCACCTCGATCGCGCACTCCCACCGCCCGGCCACCCCGCGGCCGAGCACCAGCACCCCGCCGTCGACCGTGAACACCCGGACGTCCTCCCGGTAGCGCAGGGCGCGCACCACCCGGGGGTGCTCACGGTCCGCCACCGGCTCCAGCGGCAGGGGCGGGTCGCCGGGCAGCCGGCCCGCCACTGTCAGCAGGTCGATGTTGTTGACCACCCGGCCGGTCCGCTCGGCGAACGCGGTCAGGAAGGGCGGGCAGAGCGGAGCGGCCGGCGGGTCGCTCGGCACGGCGGCCAGGACGGCGTGCACCCAGGCCGGGTCCTCGTCGGTGAAGACCACGGCGTGCGCGGAGAACGACAGCACCCCGGCCTCGCGCGCCGACGGCTGCGGCACCACCGTCACCGATCCGTCCGACGGCGGGAACACCCCGCCCGCCGCGTCCGCCAGAATCTCCCGCACCCCTCGCCGGCCCACCCCGAACCCCTCCACCCCGTCGCATGATCAACCGAAGGCCGTCAGCCTACGTGCTCATGCCTTCCGCGCCCGGCTCGGCTGCACCCGGCTCGGCTCGCCGGGGGCCTTCGGGTGGTCCGGCGGGTACGGCAGCTCGCCCAGCCCCTCGTCCCGCAGTTGACGCTCGTACAGTTCCAGCAGCCCGTCCAGCCGGTACGCCGCGTCGTCCATCTCCGCCTGAAGGTCGCCGAGTTCGGCGAGCCGGGGCGGTACCGTCCGCAGGTCGAAGTCCTCCGGGGCGGCGTCGTCCAGCTCCTCCCAGCGCAGCGGCGTCGAGGCGGTCGCCCGGGGGCGGGCGCGCAGCGAGTAGGCGGAGGCGATGGTCCGGTCCCGAGCCATCTGGTTGTAGTCGACGAAGATCCGCTCGCCGCGCTCCTCCTTCCACCACGCGGTGGTCACCCGGCCCGGCATCCGTTGCTCCAGCACCCGGCCGAGCGCGATCACCGCGTGCCGGCCGTCGGTGAACGTCCACCGCGGTTCCAGCGGCACGTAGACGTGCACCCCGCGCCCGCCGGAGGTCTTCGGCCAGCCGCGCAGCCCGTGCTCCTCAAGGAGCGCGCGGAGCTCGTGGGCGGCCGTCGCGGCGTCGTGGAAGTCGGTGCCCGGCTGCGGGTCGAGGTCGATCCGCAGCTCGTCGATGTGGTCGGTGTCGGAGCGGCGCACCGGCCAGGGGTGGAAGGTCAGACAGCCCAGATTGGCCGCCCAGAGCACGGCGGCCGGCTCGGTCGGGCAGATCTCGTCGGCGGACCGCCCGCTCGGGAAGTTGATCCGGGCCGTCGGCAGCCACTCCGGCAGGCCCTTGGGCGCCCGCTTCTGGTAGAAGAACTCGCCCTCGACCCCGTCCGGGAAGCGCTGCAACGTGGTCGGCCGGTCCCGCAGCCCGCGCAGCACGCCGTCCGCGACGGCCAGGTAGTACCGCGCGACGTCCAGCTTGGTGAAGCCGCGCTCGGGGTAGTACACCTTGTCCGGATTCGACAGCCGGACGCTGCGCCCGGCGACATCCAGTTCCACGGCTGAGCCCATGCCTCTCACGCTAGACGCGCTCCGCCCGGCGCGCGCCCCGGAACGGTTGGCGCGAGGATCGGAGCCATGGACCTGCCCGTGATGCCGCCGGTGGCGCCGATGCTCGCCAAGTCGGTGGCCAAGATCCCGCCGGGAATGCAGTACGAGGCGAAGTGGGACGGCTTCCGCACCGTCGTCTTCCGCGACGGCGACGAGGTCGAGCTCGGCAGCCGCACCGGCAAGTCGTTGACCAGGTACTTCCCCGAACTGGTGGAGGCGCTGAAGCGGGAGTTGCCGCCGCGCTGCGTGCTGGACGGCGAGGTGGTGATCGCCCGGGAGGGCCGGCTGCGGTTCGAGGAACTGCTGGAGCGGATCCATCCGGCGGCCAGCCGGGTGCGGCTGCTGGCCGAGCGCACGCCCGCCTCCTTCGTGGCCTTCGACCTGCTCGCGCTCGACGACGTCTCGCTGCTCGACGCGCCGCTCTCGGTGCGGCGCCCGGCCCTGGAGACGACGCTCGCCGAGGCGGCCGACCCGGTCTTCACCGCCCCCGCCTCCACCGACCGCGACCTGGCGCAGAGCTGGTTCGCCGAGTACGAGGGGGCCGGACTGGACGGGGTGGTGGCCAAGCCGCTGGACCAGCCGTACCGGCCGGGCGAGCGGACCATGTTCAAGATCAAGCACGAGCGCACCGCCGACTGCGTGGTGGCCGGCTACCGCGAGCACAAGAGCGGCCCGGTGGTCGGCTCGCTGTTGCTCGGCATCAACGACGCCGAGGGGCGGCTGCAGCACGTCGGAGTCTGCGCCGCCTTCTCGATGGCCCGGCGGCGTGAACTCGTCGAGGAACTCGCGCCGTTGCGGATGGCCGACGTCGCGGCCCACCCGTGGGGCGGCTGGGCGGACGAGGCCGCGCACGCCGACGCCCGGCTGCCCGGCGCGGTCAGCCGCTGGACCGGCGGCAAGGACCTCTCCTGGGTCGCGCTGCGCCCCGAGCGGGTGGTCGAGGTCGCGTACGACCACATGGAGGGCACCCGGTTCCGGCACACCGCCCAGTTCCGCCGCTGGCGCCCGGACCGTACCCCGGAGAGCTGCACCTACGGGCAGCTGGAGGAGCCGGTCTCCTACGACCTGGCCCGGGTGCTGGGGGGCTGACCGCACGGCAGCGCCGCCGCCCCGGGGAGCGAACGGATCCCCGGGCGGCGGCGCTTCGGCGTTCGACGCTCCCGCTCTCCGGCGGGCCGCTCAGGCCACCGAGGCGGAGGGCGAGGAGCTCCCGGTCGCGGAGGGCGAGGAGCTTCCGCCCGCGGGCGGGAACGAGTAGACGTTCCCCGGTGAGACGATCTCGGTGATCGCCTGGGCGAAGAGCGTCGACGGTTCCTCGCCCTGGGACGAGATGTCGGTGTTCAGCAGCACCGCCAGGGTGGCCTGCGCCGACGGCAGGTAGACCACCGCGCTCTGGTACCCCGGCAGCGAGCCGTTGTGCCCGATCCACCCGTGGTTGACGAACAGCCCCAGCCCGTAGCCGACGCCCGGCAGCGGCGAGGGCGGCGTCACCAGCCGCTGGGCCTGGGTGGCCGGGGTGAGCAGCGTGCCGGTGGCCAGGACCTTCGCCCACTTCTGCATGTCGGCCAGGTCGGAGATGATCGCGCCCGCCGCCCAGGCCCAGGACGGGTTCCAGTCGGTCGCGTCCGCGATCGTGCCGTCCGGGGTCTGGTTGGTGTAGCCACGTGCGTGCGGCTGCGGGAACGAGGCGTCGGTCGGGAAGACCGTCCGGCCCAACCCGGCCGGGTCGAACACCTGTTGCTTCAGGAAGACGTCGAGCGGCTGCCCCGCGAGCTTCTCCACCACCAGGCCGAGCAGCACGGTGTTGGTGTTGCTGTACTCGAACTGGGTACCCGGGGCGAAGTCCGCGGGGTGCTTGAAGGCGTACCCCAGCAACTGCTGCGGGGTGAAGACCCGCTGGGGGTCGGTGATGACCGCCTGCTGGAAGTCCGGGTCCGCCGAGTAGTTGAAGAGGCCGCTGCGCATGTCGGCGAGCTGGCGCAGGGTGATCACGTCCCCGCCGGGCACGCCCGCGATGTAGGTGCCGACCGGGTCGTCCAGACCGGCCTTGCCCTGGTCGACCAGCCGCAGCAGCCCGGTGACGGTGAAGGTCTTGGTCTCGCTGCCGATCCGCATGTTCAGCCCGGTGACCATCGGCGTGCCGGCGACCTTGTCGGAGACGCCGAAGGCCTTCAGATAGGCGCCGTCGGGCGTGGTCAGCGCGACCATCACACCGGGCACCGACGCCTCGCTCAGCACCCGCTGCACCGCCGAGTCCAGCCGCGCGGTGACGTCCGGGGTGAGCGCCACCACGGTGCCGCCGGAGGAGGGCGTGGAGCCGGACGCGCTCGTGCCCGGCGTGCCCGACCCGCTCGGCGACCCGCCGGCCGACCCGCTCGACGGGCCGGGGGTGGTGGCCGACGGGCTGAGCGCGGCCGGCACCGCCGTGATCGCGCCGGCGGCCGGCGCGTCGGAGGCCGCCCCGCCGGAGCAGCCGGCGGCGGCCAGCAGACCGGTCAGGGCCAGTGCCGCGGTGGCCGCCCGCCCGCGACGGCGGGGCAGTGGGGCGAGCAGCCGTCGTGTCTTCGTCATGATCGAGGTGCCTCTCTGGGCCGGACGGCCCCGGAGCGGCGCTCCACGAGGCCGTGGGGGAGCGATCGCCACGGTATGCGCGCCCTGACCGCCCCGCGCGCGGGCCGCCGCGCCGCTGGCCCGAACGGCCCCACCCCCGATCGCCCCGCGCGGTCCGGCGCCCGCCCGTGCGCACGGACGGCCGCCCGCCGGACCGGACGGGCTCCCCGCTCCCCGCGTGTCGAGCCCGGCCCGGGCGCGCCCCGACAGGCCGAGCCCGAGCCCGGGCGCGCCCCGGGCGCTGCGCCGAACGGGTGGCCACCGGCATGCCGCGACGGCCGCCGGGCCCGGCTCGGGCACGATCGTTCAGCCCAGCTGTGGCGCCCGTTAAGAATTCCTCGATGGACCGCACCCCCTCCCACCAGGCAGATTGCTCCATGCCCGGTGCGAGGAGGCAGGAGCAGCCACCCCGCCGGGCCCCGTCGGCCTGCCCACACCAGGCCGCCCCACCATGCGTCAGGAGCCGCCGCAGTGAAGGCACTCGTCAAGCAGAAGGCCGAGCCCGGACTCTGGCTGATGGACGTCCCGAAGCCTGCCATCGGCCCCGGCGAGGTGCTGATCAAGGTGCTCCGCACCGGCATCTGCGGCACCGACCTGCACATCCGCAAGTGGGACGGCTGGGCCCAGCAGACCATCCGGACCCCGCTCGTGCTCGGTCACGAGTTCGTCGGCGAGGTGGCCGAGATCGGCGCGGCCGTCGCGGACATCTCGGTCGGCGACCTGGTCAGCGGTGAGGGACACCTGGTCTGCGGCAAGTGCCGCAACTGTCTGGCCGGCCGCCGCCACCTCTGCCGCAACACCGTCGGCCTCGGGGTCGGCCGCGACGGCGCCTTCGCCGAGTACGTGGCCCTGCCCGCCTCCAACGTCTGGGTCCATCGGGTCCCGGTGGACCTCGACGTCGCGGCGATCTTCGACCCCTTCGGCAACGCCGTGCACACCGCGCTCTCCTTCCCGCTGGTCGGCGAGGACGTGCTGATCACCGGCGCCGGCCCGATCGGCATCATGGCCGCCGCCGTCGCCAAGCACGCCGGTGCCCGCAATGTGATGATCACCGACGTCTCGCCGTACCGCCTCGACCTGGCCCGTGAGGTCGGTGTGACGCTCGCCCTCAACGTGGCCGAGCACACCATCGAGGAGGGCCAGCAGAAGCTCGGCCTGCGCGAGGGCTTCGACGTCGGCCTGGAGATGTCCGGCCGCCCCGAGGCGATGCAGTCGATGATCGCCAACATGACCCACGGCGGGAAGATCGCCATGCTCGGGCTGCCCGCCGAGCAGTTCCCCGTCGACTGGGCCTCGATCGTCACGTCGATGATCACCATCAAGGGCATCTACGGCCGAGAGATGTTCGAGACCTGGTACGCGATGTCCGTCCTGCTGGAGGGCGGGCTCGACCTCAGCCCCGTGATCACCGGCCGCTACGCCGCCGCGGACTACGAGGCCGCCTTCGACGAGGCCGCGAGCGGCCGCTGCGGCAAGATCATCCTCGACTGGACCGTCTGAGACCGTCTGACCCCCTCTAGGGAGACACCGTGTTCGACAACGTGCGCGACGACCTGGCCGCCACCCTCGACGAGATCCGCGAGGCCGGTCTCTTCAAGCCCGAGCGGGTGATCGGCACCCCGCAGAGCGCCGCCGTCACCGTCACCGCCGGCGGCCGGCCCGGAGAGGTGCTGAACTTCTGCGCCAACAACTACCTCGGCCTCGCGGACCACCCCGAGGTGCTCACCGCCGCCAAGGACGCGCTGGACCGCTGGGGCTACGGCATGGCCTCGGTCCGCTTCATCTGCGGCACCCAGGACGTCCACAAGGAGCTGGAGGACCGCCTCTCCGGGTTCCTCGGCCAGGAGGACACGATCCTCTACTCCTCCTGCTTCGACGCCAACGGCGGGGTCTTCGAGACCCTGCTCGACGAGCGCGACGCCGTCATCTCCGACGCCCTGAACCACGCGAGCATCATCGACGGCATCCGCCTCTGCAAGGCCCGCCGGCTGCGCTACGCCAACCGCGACCTGGCCGACCTGGAGCAGCAGCTCAAGGAGGCCCAGGGCGCCCGCCGCCGACTGGTCGTCACCGACGGCGTCTTCTCGATGGACGGCTACGTGGCCCCGCTGCGCGAGATCTGCGACCTGGCCGAGCGCTACGACGCCATGGTCATGGTCGACGACTCGCACGCGGTCGGCTTCGTCGGCCCGAACGGGCGCGGCACCCCCGAGCTGCACGGGGTGATGGACCGCGTCGACATCATCACCGGCACCCTCGGCAAGGCCCTCGGCGGCGCCTCCGGCGGCTACGTCGCGGCGCGGCGCGAGATCGTCGCGCTGCTGCGCCAGCGCTCGCGGCCCTACCTGTTCTCCAACTCGCTCGCCCCGGTGATCGCCGCCGCCTCGCTGAAGGTGCTCGACCTGGTCGAGCGTTCGACCGAGCTGCGCGAGAAGCTGGCCGCCAACACGGCGCTGTTCCGGTCGAAGATGACCGAGGCCGGCTTCGAGATCCTGCCCGGCGACCACCCGATCGCGCCGGTCATGATCGGCGACGCGGCCAAGGCCGGCCGGCTCGCCGAGCTGCTGCTGGAGCGCGGTGTCTACGTGATCGGCTTCTCCTTCCCGGTCGTGCCGCACGGCGCGGCCCGGATCCGGGTGCAGCTGTCGGCCGCGCACTCCACCGAGGACGTCGAGCGCGCCGTCGCGGCCTTCGTCGACGCGCGCGCCGCGCTGGGGGAGTAGCCCCACCGGGCGGTCCCGGCGAGGAACCACGCGCCGGGAGCCCGGGCCGGGCACGCCCGGCGCGCTGATCCGGCCCGGGAGCCCGCCCCGAGCGCCCCGGCACTCCCGGACCGCCCCGAGGACCGCCCGTGGCACGTCCGCTCGGAACCGGACGCGCCACGGGCACCCCGACCGCCGTGCGGCGGGGGCCGGCCCGGACCGCCTCCGCCGCACGGCGCACCACCACAGACCAACCGCCCCACCCTCCCGCCCCGGAGCGGGACGTCGGCCCGACCGACGTCCCGCTCCGGGGCTTCGGTCGAGGAGGGGCCTGCGGCGGCACACTTCCGCGGCGGCCCGGAGAGGGGACGCGCCGACCTGGACACCGCCCGGTCGCGGACGGCGCGGCCGGTCAGGACGCGTGGCGGGTCTGGAAGCCCGGCCGGTCAGGACGCGTGGTCGGGCCAGGGGACGTCGGTGGCGACGGCGGCGGCGTAGTCGATGCCCGGCACGGAGAATCCGTACAGCCGGCGGACTTCGGCCTGGAACCAGTCGAGGTCGGCGAGGCCGGCGATGCTGTCGGTGGCGGCGTCCGCCCAGCGTTCGGCGACGGCCGCCTGGACGCCGTCGGCGAATTCCCAGGTGTCCAGGCGGATCCGGCCTTCCTCGTCCAGCGCGAGCGGGGCCGCGCCGGTGAGCTGGTCCCACAGGGCGGCGAGCTGGTGCACCGGCGGTACCAGGCCCGTGCCGAGGACGCCGCGCAGCAGGCCGGTGTAGAGGCCGATGCCCGGGATGGCGGTGGAGGACTGCGTGACGGCGGCGCCGTTGACGGAGGTCACGGCCCGCCCACCCACCGTCCTGGCGAGTCGTTCGTCCAGCGTGCGGGCGGTGGCCTCCAGGTGGGCCTTGGCCAGGCCGATGGTGCCCTGCCGGTAGATCGCCGCCGTCAGCGGCGATCCGATGTAGGACAGCGCGGCGGTGGTGAAGCCCGCGCCGAGCAGGTCCCGGCCGGCGAGGTGGTCGATCCAGCGTTCCCAGTCCGCGCCGCCCATCACGGCCACGGTCTGCTCGACGTCGTCGCCCTCGGCCGGCCCGGTCTCGACCTCGCGGACCTCGGGAAGGCCCTGGTCGTCGAAGAGGAGGGTCTTGGTGCGGTGCGCCCGGCCGATCGGCTTGAGGACGGAGGAGTGGGTGAGGCCGGTGTCGGGATCGGTGCGCCGGGGCGCGGCCACCGAGTAGATCAGGTAGTCCAGCCTGCCGCCGAAACGCCGCTCGACGACATCGGCGACCTGGCCCTTCATCGCGTCGGAGAACGCGTCGCCGTTGAGGAAGACCAGATCCCGCCCGGCGGCGCGGGCCAGCTCGGCGGTGGCCGCGGTGCGGTACCAGCCGGCCGTCGCGGTCCGCCGCCCGGTCGGGGCCTTCTCGAAGGAGACCATGACGCCCCGGATGCCGGCGCGCTTGAGCCCGGCGAGCGTGGCCGCCAGGCCGTACCCGGCCGAGGAGCCGATGACCAGGGCCACCGGCCCGGCACCCTCGGGTGCGTCGGCGGGGTCGGGGCAGGCCTGCCACATGTCCGTCACCGACCGCTCGCAGCCCGCCGGGTGGGAGTCGAGGAAGAGGAAGCCCCGGTTGCGGGGGGTGAGAACGCGCTCGGTCACGGGTGCGGTCCTTGGGTCGGCCGGGAGAGGGACGCGGCGACCGGTCGGGCCGCCGCGTCCCGCAAGTCTGCGACAGCGCGGACACGGGCAGTGGCACCGTCCGGAACAATGATCATGAGCCGGGCTTGGAGTGTTTCCACCATGCCCACCATGCCCACCGGGCCGCCGCCGTTCCGGACGCGCTCCCGCCCGCTGCTCGCACCCCGCCGTCCCGGCGGCCGGTCCTCCGGTGGTCCGGCGCCCCGCTGCGCGCTGGCAGAATTGGCGTGTGATCGACGCACGACGGCTGCGGACCCTGCGGGCCGTGGCGGACCACCGCACCGTGACCGCCGCGGCGGCCGCCCTCTACCTCACCCCTTCGGCGGTCTCCCAGCAACTGGCCGCGCTGGAGCAGGAGACCGGCCACCACCTGCTCGCCCGTGAGGGCCGGGGGGTGCGGCTGACCGCGGCCGGCGAGATCCTGCTCGGGCACGCCGACGCCGTCCTCGCCCAACTGGAGCGGGCCGAGGCCGATCTCGCCGCCTACAGCGCGGGTGTGGCCGGTGAGGTCACCGTGGCCTCCTTCGCCACCGGGATCTCCCTGGTGCTGGCGCCCGCCATCGGCGCGCTCGCCGCCAGGGCGCCCGGGGTCCGGCTGAAGGTGCTGGACGCGGAGGGCGACGCCAGTCTGCCGATGGTCCTGGACGGGCGCGCCGACCTGGCGGTGGCCGTCGAGTACCGGGGTGCGCCGCGGGCCGACGACGCCCGGCTCACCCGGGTACCGCTGTACGCCGAGCCGTTCGAGGCGGTGTTGCCGCTCGGCCATCCGCTCGCCGGGGGCGCGGGCCCGATCGCCGTCGCCGACCTGGCCGACGAGCCGTGGATCGGGCCCTACCCGGGCAATCCGTGTCACGACGTGGTGCTGCTGGCCTGCGAGTACGCCGGGTTCCAGCCGCGTCTGGTGCACTCCTCGGACGACTTCCGCGCCGTCGTCGCCCTCGCCTCGGCCGGTGCTGGGGTGGCGCTGGTGCCGCGTTCCGCGCTGCTCGGGGTGGAGCTGGGCCGGGTCGCGGTGCGGCCGGTGGACAGTGCCCTCGCCACCCGGCGGGTCTTCGCCGCCGTCCGGGCCGGTGCGGACGGTCACCCGCTGATCCGCCCGGTGCTGGCGGCCCTCACCGAGGTGGCCGCGGCCGCCGGCTGAGCCGGCCGGCCCGGGAGCCGCGGGACGGCCGTCCCTCGGGACGACCGCCGCCACGGCTGGTCCGGCGTGCTACGCGGCCAGGTCGACGCGCCTCGACCCGCCGCGGCGGGGGCGGTTGCCGCCCTGCGACGAACGGCCCTGCGACGTGCCGTCCTGCGAGGTGCCCGACGTACGGCCCTGCGAACCACCGCCCTGCGAGGTGCGGCCCTGCGACGTGCGGTCCGAGGATTCGGGGCGGCCCCGGCGGTTGCGACCCGCCGAGCCACCGCGGCGGGGCCGCTCGACCACGGGGTCGGCGATCACGACCGGCACGCCGGTCGGCACACGCGCCCCGGTGATCCGGGCGAGCTCGGGGTCGGTGGGGTGGACCCGGGTGGACTCGGGGGTGATGCCGGCGGTGGCCATCATGCGGGCCGTCTCACGGCGCTGGTTGGGCAGCACGAGCGTGACGACGGTCCCGGACTCGCCCGCCCGGGCGGTGCGGCCGCCGCGGTGCAGGTAGTCCTTGTGGTCGGTCGGCGGGTCCAGGTTGACGACCAGGTCGAGGCCGTCGACGTGGATGCCCCGGGCCGCGACGTTGGTCGCGATCAGGGCGGTGACCTGGCCGTCGCGGAACTGCTGGAGGGTGCGGTTGCGCTGCGGCTGGGACTTCCCGCCGTGCAGCGCGGCCGCCTTCACCCCGCTGGCGAGCAGCTCGTCCACCAGCCGGTCGGCGCCGTGCTTGGTGTCGATGAACATGATCACACCGCCCTCGCGGGAGGCGATGTGGGCGATCGTGGCGTTCTTGTCGCTGTTCTGCACGTGCAGGACGTGGTGCTCCATGGTGCTGACCGCGCCGGCGGAGGGGTCCACCGAGTGGGTGACCGGGTCCTTGAGGAACCGGCGCACCAAACGGTCGACGTTGCGGTCCAGGGTGGCGGAGAACAGCATCGTCTGGCCGTCCGACTCGACCTGGTCGAGCAGTTCGATGACCTGGGGCAGGAAGCCCATGTCGGCCATCTGGTCGGCCTCGTCGAGCACGGTGATCCCCACGCTGTCGAGCCGGCAGGCGCCGCGCTGGATCAGGTCCTTGAGCCGACCGGGGGTGGCGACGACGACGTCCGCGCCCCGACCCAGGAGCTGAGCCTGGCGGCCGATCGACATGCCGCCGACCACGGTCGCCATCCGCAGCCGCACCGCGTGGGCGTAGGGGGTGAGCGCCTCGGTGACCTGCTGGGCGAGCTCACGCGTCGGGACCAGGACGAGCGCCAGCGGGCGGCCGGGCTCGGCCCTCCGGCCGGCGGTGCGGGCCAGCACGGCGAGCCCGAACGCGATGGTCTTGCCGGACCCGGTCCGGCCGCGCCCGAGGACGTCACGGCCGGCCAGCGAGTTCGGCAGCGTCGCGGCCTGGATGGGGAACGGCGAGGTGACGCCCTGGCGGGTGAGCGTCGACAGGAGGGCCCTGGGCATGTCGAGCTCCTCGAAGGACTCGACGGCCGGCAGCGCCGGGGTGGTGCTGACCGGCATCGCGAACTCGCCCTGCACGGAGGAGCCCTGGCGCCGCCGCGGCCCGCCCCCGGAGCGCGACGGCCCGCCGGAGCGCGAGCCGTAGCCGCTGCCACCGCCCGAGCGGGAGCCGCTGCCGGAACGGGAGCCGTAGGAGCCCTCACCGGAGCGGGAGCCGTAGGAGCCACCGCCCGAGCGGGAGCCGTAGGAGCCACCGCCCGAGCGGGAGCCGTACGAGCCGCCGCCGGAGCGGGATTCGGCATTCTGGTAGGAGGAGCGACTGGAACGGTTCATACGGAGACCTTCCTCAAGGTGGCACGTCACGAGGAAGGCTCCGCGCCCACGGATACCCGGGCGGAGGCTGCAAGGAACGGGCCGGAAACAGGGACGAGCGGGGCGTGGACGGTGAAACCGTGCGGCACGTCACCTACGGTCTGAGCTCGGCGCGCGGGGCGGGAGCGAAGAACCTCGAACCGTGAGTGTCACGGCGGGGGGCCGAACCGGTCGCGGCGCGGAGCGACTCGCGTGGGGAAGGCCGCCGGTGGCGGAGCCGGGTGGGCCCGGGTGACCGGGCGTCAGTGGTCGTGCGAATGCCGAGGGGCCCGCACCGGCATGAACGCGGTGCGGGCCCCTCGCTGCCGGGCGGGTGCCGCGGCGAAAACTACAGCGGACGAATGTTCTCGGCCTGCGGGCCCTTCTGGCCCTGCGTGACGTCGAACTCGACCTTCTGGCCCTCGAGCAGCTCACGGAAGCCGTTGGCGTTGATGTTCGAGTAGTGGGCGAAGACGTCGGGGCCGCCACCCTCCTGCTCGATGAAGCCGAAGCCCTTTTCCGCGTTGAACCACTTCACAGTGCCATTAGCCATAAAAGAAATCTCCTTCAAGGGGCTGTCCGGAGCGCGCACCGTGCGTGCTCCGAGATGCCGCGATGATGACCCACCCGGGGAAGAGCCGGGAAACAGAAAATGTGCCTGCGATACCTCAGCAGGCGCACACAAAGTTCATGGGAACCACTACTGCAACTCAATCGACTCTAGCAGGCCGGTGGTCGCCGTGGTGAAGGATTTCACCCCCGACGGTCCCGGACGGCCTCTCGGCGGTGGGCTCCGCGACCGCGCCGGCCCACCCAAGGGGCGGTCGGTCCCGGGGAGTTGGCGACCGGCCGGCAGAGCGGTCCGGGCTGTAGGCGCTCCATAAATACCGGCGGAGGCGGGTGCGGGGCCGTCGTCACGGGGGCCGGCGCCGGCGCGGCCCGCTCGGGCGCCGGCCCGCCCGCGGCCGCAATTCCGGTCGGCGCAGCGGCGAAGGGCACCGTTCCGATTCCGTTTATGTGCGAATTCGAGACCTTCCGAACGGCCCACGGCCGCATGGACCGGCGCATACTGGGGGAGATGACGAAATCAGCAGCAGTCCGGCGCACCCTGCCCACCAGCCCCTTCAAGGCCAAGGCCGAAGCACCACTCAAGCGGTTCGCCGTGGGCGACAGGGTCACCCATGACACCTACGGCCTCGGTCGAGCCATCGCGGTCGAGGGCGACGGCGACATCGCGGTACTCGTCGACTTCGGTTCACGGCAGGAGCGGATCACCCAGCCGTACACCGCCATGTTCAAGCTCTGAACCGCTGTTCGAACTCCGACCCGGGGCGTCCCCGGGGCCGTGCGGCCCCGGGGACGCACGACTGTCCGGGCCTGTGGCGACCGACCGGTCGGGGCAGGTGTCCGGAGCCGCCGGGGCACCAGGGGCCGGGCGGGCGCGCTACCGCTCCCGGGCGGGCGCGCCACCGCTCCCGGCCGGCGGACGGAGGACCCGGCGCACGGCGCCGCGCAGCCACTGATGGCCCCCGTCGGCGGTGTGCCGCGGGTGCCAGGCCATGCCGACGGTCAACGGCGGCAGCGGCAGCGGGATCTCCAGCAGGCGCAGTCCCAGCGCGTGCGCCGCGTCGCTGAGCGGTGAAGGGGGCTCGCCCGGCAGCGCGGTCGGTACCAGGCAGACCACGTCGCCGGTCGCGGCCAGCGCCATCGCCGCCAGATGTCCGGGCAGTACGGCGCTGACCCGCCGGCTGAGCCCCTGGTCGGCCAAGGCCGCGTCCAGCGGGCCGGTGAGGCGACCCCGGCGACTGACCGCCACGTGCTCGGCGGCGGCCAGCCGGGCCGGCGTGAGACTCCCTTCGGCGAGCGGGTGCCCGGCCCTGACCCCGGCCGCCATCCGCAGCGTGACCAGCTCCTCGACCCTGGTCTCCGGGTCGACGTGGTCGATGGCCCCGATCTCCAGGTCGATCCGTCCCTCGCGCAGGGCCGGGCCCGCCTCCCACTCCTCGGCCAGCACCCGCAACGAGACGCCGGGCGCCCGACGTCGGGCCAGCCCGAGCAGACCCGGCGCCAGCGCCGCGCCGACCAGGTCCGCGGCCTGGACGGTGAAGGTGCGCCGCAGCGTGGCGGGGTCGGTCCCGCCGCTCGGGGTGAGCAGGGCCTCCAGCCGGCGCACCACCGCGGCGGCCTCGTCCCGCAGTGCTTCGGCGCGGGGGGTGGGCACCATCGCCTGTCCGGCCCGTACCAGGAGCGGATCCTGGAGCACCCGGCGCAGCCGGGCCAGGGTGCGGCTCATCGCCGCGGGGGAGGTGCGCAGTCGCGCGGCGGCACGGGTGACGCTCTGCTCGGCCAGCAGGGCGTCGAGGGCGACGGCGAGATTGGCGTCGAGGGAGGCGTCGAGCTTCGGGTCGGAGCTGGTCACCGGCATTATTCCGTTTCGGGCAATGATGGGTTGCTGAAGTTCCCATTGTGGCAATGCGGTGCGGATCCGCACGATGAAGGGGTCGTACCGATCCGCTACAGACCGTGAGGATTTCATGATCGTCATAACCGCCCCCACCGGGAACATCGGCCGGCGGCTGCTGTCGCTGCTGGTCGAGGCCGCGCCCGCGCACGGCGAGGAGTTGCGGGTCGTGGTCCGCGACCCCGCCCGGCTCCCCGGGGCCGTGCGCGGACGGGTCGAGGTGATCACCGGCTCGCACGGTGACGCCGCGACCGTCGAGCGCGCCTTCGCCGGGGCCGACGCCGTCTTCTGGCTGGTGCCCCCGGACGCCTCGGTGACGCCCGAGGAGGCGTACAGCGGGTTCACCCGCCCGGCCGCCCGGGCGTTCGCCACCCACGGCGTCGGCCACGTGGTCGGCGTCTCGGCGCTCGGGCGCGGCACCCCGCAGGCCGCCGAGGCCGGGCTGGTCACCGCCTCGCTGGCGATGGACGACCTGATCGCCGACTCCGGCGTCGCCTACCGCGCCCTGGCCAACCCGTCCTTCTTCGAGAACCTGCTGGAGGAGGCCGGCTCGATCCGCGAGGACGGCGTCTTCACCGACACCGCCGCCGCGGACCGGCCGGCGCCCATGGTGGCCGTCGCCGACATCGCCGCGACGGCGGCCGCCCTGCTGCTCGACCGCTCCTGGACCGGCGTCGGCGACGTGCCGGTGCTCGGCCCGCAGGACCTGTCGCCCGAGGATATGGCCCGCATCATGACCGAGGAGCTGGGCCGTCCGGTGCGCTACTGGCGCGAGTCGCTCGACGACCTGCGGTCCGCCATGCTCGGCCACGGCCTCGACGCGGCGTTCGTCGACGGCATGGTCGCGATGAAGCGCGCCAAGGACCGGGGCCTGGACGCGGGCGTGGACCGCACGCCGCAGGCGGTCCCGGCCACCGGGTTCGCGCAGTGGTGCGCGCAGACCCTCAAGCCCGCCGTCCTCGCCGCCGCGCCGGAGGCAGCCGATGCCCGCTGACCGCACCGAACCGCCGGTGACCGCGTTCATGCTGGTCAAGACCACGCCCGAGTGGCTGGCGATGCCCGTGGCCGAACGCGTCCACGCCTTCACCACTCAGGTCGTCCCGGTGGTCGAGGCCCGCACCCGGGGCGTCCGCTCCCGGTTCTACGACACCGAGTTCTACTCGGCGCGGGTCACCGACATCTGGGTCTGGGAGGCGGACGACCATGACTCCTACCGACTGTTGATCGACGCGCTGCGCGAAACCCCCTTCTGGGACCGCTACTTCGAGGTCGTGGACCTGCTGGTGGGGACCGAGAACGGCTACGCCCGGACGTACGGCCTGGAGCCGGTGGCCGCCATCGCCAGCTGAGGTCCGGCCCCCGACCGGCCGGCGCCGCCACCGCTGGGTGGCGCCGGTCGGCCGGTCGGCCGTCCTCACCACCGCCGTACCGGGCCGCCGTTCGGATGCCCCGGGGCGTCAGGCGGACTCGCGCACGACCGTGCGCACGGCCGGTCGGGTCCGCGTGGTGAGCGGCTGGTCGGGCGGGCCGCGGGCGGTCGGCGAGTAGGGTGGGTCCGGCCGATGATTGTCTGGACCACTGGAGTACCCGATGAGCCTGACCCCTGCCCCTGACGCGCTCCTTCCGGTCGGGGTGATCGGGCTCGGTGACATCGCCCAGAAGGCCTACCTCCCGGTCCTCACCGCGCTGCCCGGCCTCGACCTGCGGCTGATGACCCGGGACCGGGCCAAGCTCGACCGGCTCGGCGAGACCCACCGGATCGCGCCCGAACACCGCTTCACCGACCTGGACGCGCTGATCGACAGCGGCATCCGGGCCGCCTTCGTGCACGCGGCCACCGACCAGCACGTCCCGATCGTCGAGCAGTTGCTCACCGCCGGGGTCGACGTGTACGTCGACAAGCCCCTCGACTACACCCTGGACGGGGCCCGCCGGCTGGTCGAGCTCGCCGACCGCACCGGGCGCTCCCTGATGGTGGGCTTCAACCGCCGCTACGCGCCCGGCTACGTCCAGGCCAAGGAGCGCCCGCGCGACCTGATCGTCCTGCAGAAGAACCGCGAGGGCCTCCCCGAGGCGCCGCGCCCGATGATCTTCGACGACTTCATCCACGTGGTGGACGTGCTCCGCTTCCTGGTGCCGGGCGAGATCGAGCACGTGGACGTCCGCTCCCGGGTGCGCGACGGCCTGGTCGAGCACGTCGTGCTCACCCTCGCCGGCGAGGGGTTCACGGCGCTGGGCATCATGAACCGCGTCTCCGGTTCGACCGAGGAGGTCCTCCAGGTCTCCGGCGGCGATTCCAAGCGCGAGGTCCACAACCTGGCCGACGTCGTCGACCACCGCGGCCAGCCCACCGTCCGCCGCCGCGGTGACTGGGTCCCGGTGGCCCGCCAGCGCGGCATCGAGCAGGTCGTCCTGACCTTCCTCGACGCCGTCCGCACCGGAAAGGCGATCGACGCCCACGACGCCCTGCGCACGCACGAGCTCTGCGAGCTGATCGTCGAACGGCTGCAGTCGGCCTGAGGCCTGAGGCCTGAGGCCTGAAGGGTCGGAGGCCTGAGGGGTCGGAGGGCTGAGACCGGAGGCGCCCCCGCCCCCGCCCCCGCGAAGGCGGGGACGGGGGCGAAGGCGCTGACCGGGACCGGCTGCCCGTCCGTCGCGGCGGGACGGCCGGGGCAGCGGTGTCAGTCCCAGGGGTTGGCCGGCTGGCCGATGATCGCGGTCCAGAAGCGGGTGTTGTTGGGGATGTTGCCGTAGGCCCAGAAGGTCCAGCCGCCGGTCTGGGAGAGGTCAGGGCCGAAGTGGCCGTCGTGGAACTCGGCCTCGCGCCAGCCGCTGCCGAAGGTGGCCTGGCAGATGGTGTCGGCGGCGGCGCGGCTGTTGAGGCGGGAGCCCTTGACCGGGCGGCTGAGGGCCACGGTGCCCTGGGCCCAGCCGGTGTAGAAGCCGGGGTTGATGCCGACCGGGACCGGGCTGCCGTCCACGTTGAGGCAGAGGACGGGGAGCGAGGCCGACGGCGGTGTGTCGCCGTGGTAGGCGTCGCTCGACGTGCCGCCGGGGCCGCCGACCTGGACGCTGTCGTCCGGTCCGTAGTTGAGGACCTCCCAGGTCATTCCGTAGTGCGTGGCGGGTCCGGTCGCCGCGTGCGCGGGTACGGCGGTGAGCGGAACCAGGACGGCCGCGGCGATGGCCGCCGCGGCTGCCGCGAGGCGCTTGGTACGGGTCATGGGTGTGCCTCCAGGGGCTGGTGAAACGTCGTGGGAATGCGATCGGTACCTTGCCGTTCCGGTACGGACCGACTCTCTCAACCGGCCGCACAGATCTGGCATGATCTGGTCATCGGACCATCACCAACCGTGATGATCCGACGGCGACGTGCAGCGCCCTGGGGAGGGGAACGCATGGAGTTCGGGATTCTCGGACCGTTGGAGGTGCGGGACGGTGGGGGGAACCGGGTCCCGCTGGAAGGTGTCCGGCAGGAGCGGCTGCTCGCGGCCCTGCTGCTCAACGCGGAAAGCCCCGTACCGGTGGCCCGCTTGATCGACGCCGTGTGGGACGAGCGCCCACCGGCCACCGCGGACCGTCAAGTCCGCAATCTGGCAGGCGTGTTACGTCGACGCTTCGCTCGGGCCGACCCGGCCGGGCCGCCGGTGCTGCTGACCGACGGCGGTGGGTACCGGATCCCGCTCGACGGTCACCGGCTGGACGCCCGGATCTTCACCGACCGGGTCGCGTCGGCCCGCCGGGCGGCCGCGGCCGAAGAACTCGCCGCCGCGGCGGCCGGCTTGCGGGAAGGGCTCGCGCTGTGGCGCGGTCCCGTGCTCGACGGGCTCCCCGGGCGCCTGCCGGCGACGGGCGCGGTCGCCCTGGACGAACTGCGGCTGACCGCCTGGGAGGACCTTCTCGACCTGGAGGCGGCGCTGGGCCGGCACCGCTCGACCATCCCCGAGCTGACCGCCCTGGTGGCGGAGCAGCCCCTGCGGGAGCGGTTCGTCGGTCAGCTGATGCGGGCCCTGCACTTCTCCGGCCGGACGGCCGACGCCCTGGCGGTCCACCAGCTCTTCGTCGGGCGCCTGGCGGACGAGCTGGGCCTCGACCCTAGCCCCGAACTGAAGCGCCAGCACCTGGAGTTGCTCACCATCGAGCCTTCCGGGGCCGATCGACGCACGGCGGCCGAGCGCACGGCGGCCGAGCGCGCGGCGGGCGAACGGACGGCGGGTGCACGGGCGGCGGGTGAGCAGACGGCGGCCGCCCGTCGGGCCGCCCGCCGGGCCGCGCATGACCGGGCCGCCGAACACCCGGCGGTCGGAGGTGCGGCAAGCAGACCCGAGGTGCCGGAGAGAACGAGGGCCGAGGGGGCGGAGCGCGGCCGAACCGAGGCCGGGCCCGCGTCGACGGTCCCGCCGCCCGCCCAACTGCCGCCCCCGCTGAGGACGTTCACCGGACGCCGGGCGGAGCTGGCGGCGCTCGACGAGTTCGCCGCGTCAGCCTTCGCCGTCCCGGGGGCGCCCACCGGCCCGGGGATGCCCACCGTCCCGGGGGAGCTCGCCGCCACGGCGGCCGCCCCGATCTGGGCGATCTCCGGCAGCGCCGGGGTCGGCAAGAGCAGCCTGGTCGTCCAATGGGCCCACCGGGTCCGGGACCGGTTCCCCGGCGGCCAGCTCTACGCCGACCTGCACGGCTTCTCGGCCGGCCCGCCGCTGCCGGCGCACGCCGTCCTGGCGCGCTTCCTGCGCGCCCTCGGTGTACCGGGTGAGCAGGTGCCCAGTGTGCCGGAGGAGGCCACCGCGCTCTACCGCTCGCTGCTGGCGGACCGGCGGGTCCTCGTGGTCCTCGACAACGCGCGCAGCGCCGAGCAGGTCCGGCCGCTGCTGCCGGGCACGCCGCGCTGCGTCACGGTGGTCACCAGCCGGACGAGGCTGGCCGGGCTCACGGCGCGCGACGGCGCCCGCCCGTTGGTCGTCGACCTCATGCCGGCCTCGGACGCCGTCGCCCTGCTCGACCGCGTCATCGGGGGGCGCCGGGCCCTCAGCGAACCTGCGGCCTGTGCCGAACTGGCCGCCGTCTGCGGCCGGTTGCCGCTCGCCCTGGCCATCGCGGCGAGCCGACTGGCCGAACGCCCGGACCTCACCGTCGCGGACCACGCCGCCGAGTTGCGCGACGCGGAGGACCGGCTCACCGCCCTGCAGATCGAGGGTGACGCCGCCTCGGCCGTCCGGGCCGCGTTCGACCTCTCCTACCGCGCCCTGCCGGCCCGCGCCCGCAACGTCTTCCGGCTGCTCGCCCTCGCCCCCGCCGCCGACCTGTGCACGGCGGCCGCCGCCGCGCTCTGCGGCGAACGCGTCGTGGCCGTCCGCCCGGTGCTGGAGCAGCTGGCCACCGCCCATCTGCTCACCCACGAGGGCCGGGACTGGTACCGGATGCACGACCTGCTGCGCCTGTACGCCGCCGAGCGCGCCACGGCCGAGACCGACCCGGCCGAGCGCACCGCCGCCCGCGAGCGTCTCTACACCTGGTACCTGCACCACGCGGACGCCGCGGCGCGGCTGCTCACCCCGCACCGGCGGCGGATCCCGCTCGCCTCCGCCGGGTCCTGGTACGAGTCGAAGGGCTTCGCGACGGCGGCCGAGGCCCAGCGCTGGTGCGAGGGTGAGCACGCCCACCTGCTGGGCGCGGTGCGGACCGCGGCCGAACACGGTCTCGACGACCTGGCGTGGCAGCTGCCGGTGGTGCTCTGGGGGTACTACTTCATCAGTCCGCACCTGGACGACTGGGAGGAGGCGGACCGGCTCGCGGTCGCCGCCGCCCGGCGGGCGGGCGACCGGCACGGTGAGGGCCACGCCCGGAACGACCTCGCCACCGCGCTGGCCGCACGCGGCCGGTACGACGAGGCCCTGCCCGAACTCCTTTCGGCTCGTGCTCTGTTGGCCTCGATCGGTGACGAGGTCGGCGAGGCCCATGTGATCGGGAACCTGGGTCTCCACAGTCACCACACCGGTGCCCACGAGCAGGCCCGGGAGTACTTCCTGCAGTCGCTCGCGCTGCTGCTGGCGCAACCCGACGACCACCGGGACGACTGGGCGATCGGGGTCTGCTGGACCAACCTCGGCGCGACGGCGATGCTGACCGGCCGGTCCGAGGAGGCCGACACGTACCTGCACCGGGCACTGGACCGCCACCGGTCGACCAGGGACACGGTGCTGGAGAGCCTCACCCTGTTCGCCCTCGGCGACCACCACCGCCGGCTGGACCGGCGGGACGAGGCCGCGGCCCGCCTGCGGCAGGCCCTGGCGGTGATCGACGGCGCCACCGCGAACCCCCGGCTGCGCGCCGACGTCCTGGCGGCCCTGGCGGAGCTCGGCGAACAACCGGACCACGGCGATCGCTCGGCGCTCGGGGGCCGGTCGGACGTCGGCGATCGCTCGGAGCTCGGCGAACCCGCCGCCAGTCCCGTGCCCGGGTACTGACACGGTCGCCCGGCGCGGCCGCCTCCCGACGGACCGCGGCGGATCCGGTCGCGACTGGTGAGCCGTCGGCGTCATCGTCGGCGGCGAGGTGACAATGGGCCAATGTCATCAAGCCAGGACGCGACGGATCCGCCGCAGGTGACGCCGGATCAGGCCGCCCTGCGGGGCGAGCACTGGTGGCCGGTGGTGCTGGCGGTCGCGGTGGTCGCGACGCTCCACGTGACGCTGCCGGCCCGCTACCGGGTGGATCCCTCCTGGGTGCTCCCGGCCGCCACGGGCTCGCTGCTGGCGGCGCTGATCATCGGGGACCCGGGGCGGATCGATCGTCAGAAGGCCTGGCTCCGGGTCGTCACCCAGCTCCTGATCGGCTTCATCACGATGGCCAACATGTTCGCGGGCGGCCATCTGGTGGCGGACATCCTGACCGACAACAGCCTGTTCGCCAACAACGCCACGGGGCTGCTGGCGACCGGTGGCGTGGTGTGGGTGACGAACGTGGTCGCCTTCGCGCTCTGGTACTGGAGCCTGGATCGCGGCGGGGCCGCGGCCCGGGCCCATCGGCCGTACGAGAAGACGGCGTTCGTGTTCCCCGAGATGCAGTACACGGACTTCGCGCCGGCCGTCTGGGTGCCGCGGTTCGCCGACTACCTGTCCCTCGCCTTCTGGACCGCCACGGCCTTCAGTCCCACCGACGTCTCGGCGATCAGGCGGTGGGCCAAGCTGTTGATGATGGCGCAAGCGGCGCTCTCCCTCGCCGTGGCCACCCTGGTGATCGCCCGGGCGATCAACATCCTCCAATGAGCGGCACACCGATCACGCTCCCCGGCCGCGCCGCCGTCGACCGCCGTCGACCACCGACGGCCCGGCCTGGCCCGGATCGGCCTGACGGAGCGTGACCGTGCCGTCCGCCGCCGGTCCGGTGGGGTGTTCGCGAACCACCATGCGAGATTGCCCCTGGTGCCGCGCCCGCGTAGCGGTACTGTTGACCTTCACGGTTGCCGGACGCGAAACGGACGGGCGATGCACGCACGCCAACTGCGGGACGAGCGGGTGGTCTTCGGACGCCCGTCGCTGTCGCGCGCGGCGTTCCGCCCGTGGTTCGGAGCCCACCGCGCCCTGACCGGCGCCCCGGCCCTCGGTGCCCGGCTGGTGCGGCGCCGCTGGATCGACGGGGTCGGCTCCCCGACCGGCCTCTGTCGCCCGTAACTGATCATGACTGCCCGTAACCGGTCGTAGCTCCCCGCTGTCGTCCGGTGCCGCGCACCCCCGCGTCCAGGATCCTGGCGCCCCGGGTGCGCCCGGCAGTGCGGTCCTGCCTCGTCGTGGCCCGTCGCAGCCGCGCGGGCCTTCGGCGCCGGCCTCCCCGGCACCTGCCCGAGGTCCGGCCTCGGCCGGAGGCGCCCGGCCGAAAGCCACCACGCCGCAGCACCGCGTCGCAACTCCGTCGAAGCACCGAGTCGACGACACCGAGCAAGGCCCCGAGAAGGTCACCGAGAAGGTCACCGAGAAGTTCGAGATCGAGGAACGACTTCGCATGCCCCAGCACCCCGTGCTCACCCCCGACGGCACAACGGATCAACCCCCGGACGCCACCGACGGCGGTACCCCCGACGCGACTGACACCACCCCCGACGCCGCGCACCGTCACCCCTTGGACAACCCGGCCCGTGCCGCCCTGCTCGGCCCGCACGCCCACCTCGCCGAGCGGCACGGTGACGTCCTGCGCTACCCGGCCGACGTGTCCCCGTTCGCGGCCCTCCCTGACCGGCGTGACCGGGAGACCTGGCGGAACGTGGCCGCGCTGTACGGACCGGGCGGTGTCGTCGCCGCCACCGGCTCCCCGGACAGCGTCCCGCCCGACTGGGAGATCCTCATGCAGGGCCCCGGTGTCCAACTGGTGGACGACGGCGTCCGGGCCGCGCCCGACGAGGAGGCCGTCCTGCTGGGCCCCGCCGACGTGCCGGAGATGCTGGCCCTGGTGGCGCACGCCCGGCCCGGCCCGTTCCTGCCCCGCACCATCGAACTCGGTCGGTACCTGGGCATCCGGCGCGAGGGCGCCCTGGTCGCGATGGCGGGGGAGCGCCTGCGCCCGCCGGGCTGGACCGAGATCAGCGCCGTCTGCACGGCCGAGTCGCACCGGGGGCAGGGCCTCGGGTCCCGGCTCGTCCGGGCGGTCGCGGCGGGCATCCGCGACCGCGGCGACACGCCGTTCCTCCACACCTCGGCCGACAACACCACGGCGATCCGGCTGTACGAGTCGCTCGGGTTCCGGCTGCGCCGGCGGGTCACCTTCCTGGGCCTGCGGGTCCCGGACGGGGAGCACCGCGGGTGACCGCCGCCCCTCCCCGACCGCACCGCGCACCACCGCGGCACCCGTGGACCGCCGCACCACCGCAGGACCACCGCACCACCCCGGACCAGCACCGCACCGTTCCACCCCTTCCAAGGAGTTCGATGTGAGCCAGACCGTGAACTACGCCAGCCCCGCCGACACCGCCCTCCACGGCGAGTACCGGATCACCAGGGTGCCCGGCGACGAGCGTCCGCTGTACCGCTTCACCGGGCGGATCACCGCCGACGGCAGCAGCGGCTACCTCGCCGAGCCCGGCCGGTACCACCTGTACGCGGGCTGGTTCTGCCCCTGGGCGCAGCGCGCCACCATCCAGCGCGCGCTCAACGGGCTGGAGGACGTAGTCTCGGTGTCCTACGTCGACGGTCGGCGGGACGGCCGGGGCTGGGCCTTCCGGGAGACCCACGGGGCGGACCCGGTCAACGGGTTCACCCTGCTGCGGGACGCGTACGAGCGGACCGAGCCCGGGTTCGACGGGCACATCTCGGTGCCGACGCTCTGGGACCGGCAGACCGGCCGGGTGGTGAGCAACGACTTCCGGACCATCGGCATCGACCTGGCGACGCAGTTCGGCCAGTGGGGGAACGGCGCGGACGCCTACCCGGAGGACCTCCGGGCCGAGATCGACGCGCTGGACGCCCGGCTGGGCCCGGCCGTCAACCAGGGCGCGGGAGTGGCGGCGGGGGCCGGGGAGGCCGCGCTCGCGGCCCGGGCCACGCTGCTGGAGACCTTCGCGGAGCTGGACACCCGGCTCGCCACCAGCCGCTACCTGCTGGGCGACCGGTTGACCGAGGCGGACGTACGGCTCTGGGTGACGCTGGCGCGCTTCGACGTGGGGGCCAACCACGCCCGTGCCATCACCCCGGGCCTCGCCGAGTACCCGCACCTGTGGGACTACGCCCGTGATCTCTACCAGCAGAAGGCGTTCACCAGCACCACGGACTTCGCCACCTTCACCGAGCCGGGCGCGAGCCTCCCGGACTGGACCGCCGCGGTGGAGCGCCCGTAGGGCACTCGGGAGCCGTCTCGGCGCCCCCGGGCGCCCGGCCCCGCCCTGTCCCGGCACCGCCCTGTCCCGGCACCGCAGGGCTCCGACCTGCCCCTCGACCGACCGACCCCGCCGGGCGGACCGTTCACGCGAACGGTCCGCCCGGCGGAGCGGCGGCGGCGGGCCGGCCCCGGCTCCGGTTCAGCCGAGATCCGCGCCACGCGGCCGCCGGCCCAACCGCTCCAGCAGCGACGCCCGGTGGGTGTCGCCGCTCGCGAGGGCGATCGCCGTCCACGCCATCGCCAGGCCGCCGTCCAGGACGGCACGGTCGGCCTCGGCGCTGGTGCCGTACCGGGTGAAGTCGGGGTGGTGCATGACGGTGTCGCCGGTGCCGTAGCCGATCGTCGGGTGGATGGTGGGGACCAGGTGGGAGACATTTCCCATGTCGGTCGAACCACCGCGCAGGGCCGGGCCGGTCGGGGCGACGGTCCGCCCGAGCAGGCCGGCCGCTTCGGCGTAGAGCCGGCCCATCAGGTCGTCCTGGCGCAGGTCGGCGTAGTCGTTGCCGACGCTGCGCAGGTCGAGTTCGGCGCCGGTGGCCAGCGCCCCCGCCTCGAAGCAGGCCCGGATCGCGGCCTGGAGCGCGCGCAGGTCCTCGGCGCTCTCGGCCCGGCAGTCGTAGGCGGCGGTGGCGAGGGCCGGGATGACGTTGGGGGCGTCGCCGGCCGCGGTGACCACGCCGTGCACCACACCGCCCGGGATCATCTGCTGGCGCTGCAGACCGATCGCCACCTGGGCGACGGTCATCGCGTCGGCCGCGTTCACCCCCCGGTGCGGCATGGCGGCCGCGTGCGCCGGCCGGCCGGTGTAGGTGACCTGCCAGCTGCTGATCGCCAGGGAGGTCATACCGACACTGTCCTGCGGTGCGGCGTGGACCATCATGGCGGCCGCGACGTCGTCGAACGCGCCGCCGCGGAGCAGGTCGACCTTGCCGCCGCCGTACTCCTCGGCCGGGGTGCCGATCAGCTTGACGGTGACGCCGATCTCGTCGGCGACCTCGGCGAGGGCCAGCGCCGCCGCCACCGAGGCGGCGCCGTTGACGTTGTGCCCGCAGGCGTGGCCGATCCCGGGCAGCGCGTCGTACTCGGCGCAGATGCCGATGACCAGGTCCCCACGGCCGGCGGTGGCGGTGAACGCGGTGGGCAGGTCGCAGACGCCGCGTTCGACGGCGAAGCCCGCGGCCTCCATCAGGTCGCTGATCTTCGCGGCGGACCGGTGCTCCTCGTAGGCGAGCTCCGGTTCGGCGTGGAGGCTGTGGCTCAGCGCGATGGCGTCGTCCTGGCGCGCGGTCAGCCGAGCCCTGGCGCGTTCGCGCAGGGCCTCGGTGGGGGGAGTGGCGATCATGGAGTCCTCCTGGCGGCGAGGGCGAGGGCGATGACGGTTCTGGTGGCCCCGGCCGGTGCCGATGGCACGGGCCGGGGCGGCCGCGGTGACGGCGCGCCGTCCCGGGCAGCGGGCAGCGGGCAGCGGGCAGCGGTCAGCGGTCGGCGGGGGAGCGGTAGAGGAGCGCCAGGGCCGCGCCGGCGAGCCCGACACCCGCCGCGAGCGCCCAGGCCGTGGTGTACGCGCCGAGGTCCGGGAACACCTGCCCGGCGCCGGTGTGGGCGACGAACACCGACAGCACGACGGCGGCGCCGATCGAGCCGCCGACGTTGATGAGCAGTTCGTTGATGCCGGAGCCGACCGAGGTCCGGTCGTGCGGCACCGCCTCGACGGCCAGCGTCCGGGTGGAGTGCTGGAGGAAGCCGGTGCCCACCCCGGAGACCACTCCCCACAGCAGGAAGACGGGCAGCGAGTCGTGCCGGAAGGCCATCGCCCCGTATCCGACGGCCATCAGCACGGAGCCGAGCACCAGCGTGCCGCGGTCCGTGACCGCCCGGGCGACGGCCGGCGCGGCCATCGCGCCGGCCGCGAGCGCCAGCATGCCGGGGGCCGAGGCCGCGGCGATGCCCAGTGGGTCCAACCCCATGCCGTACCCGGCCTCCGCCGGGCTGGTCCCGAGGAACACGGCGTTGGCCACCTGGAGGCCGATCATGCAGAAGGTGAAGGCCAGGGTGACGAGGGAGACCACCGCCACACCGCGTCGGGCGAACATCCGCACGTCGATCATCGGCTCGGCGCTGCGGCGCTCCACCACCACCCAGACGGCGGTCAGGGCCGCACCGCCGACCAGGCAGGCCAGGGTCCGGACCGAGGTCCACTCCCAGCCGGGCAGGCCGCCCTGGCCCAGGCCCAGCATGACCGCCACCAGCCCGGCGCTCAGCAGGACCCCGCCGAGCCAGTCGACACTGCCGCCCGGTCGCTCACCGCTCTCCGGCAGCAGCGGCCAGGTCACCACCATGGCCAGGCCGACCGCGACCGCGGGCAGCCAGAGCGCCGTGGTCGGGCTCGCCACGTACCGGGCGATCAGGCCGCTGGAGAGCAGGCCCACGGTCAGCCCGCCGACCAGCGCGGTGACCATCAGGCTGACCCCGCGGCGGCTCTCCGCCGCCGTGCCGCGTCCGCGCAGGATGCCCATCAGCAGCGGGAAGAACCCGGCGAACGCCCCTTGGAGCACCTGCCCGACCAGCAGCGTCCCGAAGGACCGGCTCATCCCGACGAGCAGCGAACCGGCCAGCACGATCGCCAGGTTCCAGCGCAGCACCCGGCGGTGACCGTGCAGGTCGCCCAGCCGGGAGAGCACCGGGGTGAAGGCCACGCTCGCCATCAGATTGGCGATGCTGAGCCAGTTGAGCTGGGCGGCGCTGACGTGGAGCACCGAGGTCAGCGCCTTGAGGAGCGGCGAGAGGAAGCCCTGGGTGATGCCGCTGGTCAGCTCGACGACGGCGACCGCGGTCAGCACCGCGGCGGCCGTGACCGGTCTCGAAGGCCTGCCGGCCAGGTCGGCCGCGGAGGTGGTCTCACTCATGTGGGGGTGTTCCTGTTCTCGATGAACGGCCGGGCAGCCCGCCGTGGGGGCGGCGGAAACAGGCTGTCAATGTCGCCCGTGGATCGAAAACGCGGCAAGATCTGCCGTTAGACTCGGGCGGATACGGCATCCAGGGCGCCTTCCGCGGCGGATCCCGGCAGACCGGGGCCCGCCGGGATCGCGGTCCGGCGCCCCGTCCCCGACCCTCCACGGAGCCACCGTGACCGGCACCACCCCGAGCCCGCGCCCGACGGCGGACCCGACCGTCCTCGACCCCACCGATCACGCCATCCTGCGGCTGCTGCGCCGCCGGCCCCGGGCGCCCCTCGCCGACGTGGCCACCGCCCTCGGCGTCCACGAACGGACCGTCGCCCGTCGCCTGGACCGGATGACCGCCACCGGCCGGGTCCGGTTCACCGCCGCCCTGATCACCGAGTTCCTCGGCGAGGGTCTGATCGCCGAACTGGCCGTGCGGTGCGCCCCCGGCCGGCTCCACGAGACCGCGCTCGCGCTGGCCCGCCGGCCCGACACCCACTCCGTCGAGGTCGCCACCGGCGCCCCCGAGGTGTTCGCCGAGGTGGTCGTCGCCGACCAGCAGCGCCTGCTGGAGGTGATCGACGGGTCGCTCGCCAGAATGGACGGCGTCGTCGGCGTCCACTCCCAGGTCGTGCTCCAGCTCCTGCTCACCGCCAACGACTGGGCGCCCTTCGACGACGAGCCCACCCCGCTGCGCCGTGCGGTCATGGAGGGCCGCCCGCTGCCGGAGCCGGTGCCCGTGGACGAGCTGGACGAGCAGCTGGTGGCCCTGTTGCAGGGCGACGCCCGGATGTCGATGACCCGGCTGGCCCGCGAACTGCGGGTCGGGGAGACCACCGCCCGCCGCCGGCTCGCCCGCCTGATGTCCTCCCACGTGCTGCACCTGCGGCTCCAGGTGGAACCCGAGCTCCTCGGGTTCCCCGTCGAGTCACGCTTCCAGCTCGCCGTCGCGCCGCGCGAGCGCGCGGAGGCCCTGCGGGCGCTCGGTCGCGAGCCGGCCGTCCGCCACCTCGCCCTCACCTCCGGCAACCGCAACATCCTCGGTTACGCGAGCCACCGCACCCTGGAGGAGCTGAACGCCTTCTCCGCCCGTGCCTTCCAGGCCGCCGGCGGCGCGCTGGTGGACACCGCCCTGGTCATGCGCAGCTACAAACGCGTCGGCTGGGCGGCGGGCCCGGAGCGGTGACCCGCGGCCGACGGTCGCGGAACGGCCGTGCGGGGGAGGACCGATGGGACGCGTACGGCCGCCATGACCGGCACGACCGCCGTGACACCCACGACCGCTGTGACACGTGTGACTGTCGGGACACCCGCGGCGGCCACCGTGCGGCGCGCCGCGGCGGCCGCACACCGCGCTGAGCAGCGCGGACCCGGCCGCACCGACCGCCGCGGCGAGGCGGGCCACGACCGCCCCTCCTCTGATCCGACCTCAACAGGCATTGACGCGGGCACTTTTGTTGATCTACGGTTCCAGCGCGCCACGAGTTCCGGTGTTCAAGCCCTGGCTGGCCGGACGGCAACCCCCTGACGCGGTGGGGTGCTCCAGGTGAAGGCTCGGTGGACGTCCCGTTCCACAAGCGCGATCGCTCCGGCCACGGTCCGGGGCCAGGACCAGGAGGCCGACATGGCAGGGCTGTTCAGCCGCCGCCACATCGACCTGTTGCTGGTCTCCAGCGCGCTCTGTCGTCGCTGACCACCGGACGGCCGTACGGCCGGTCCGGTCCAGTGATCGACCTCTTCGCGATGCGCGCCCCCCGACCCGAGCCCGGGCACGGGCACGGGCACGCCCCCAGGCCGGCGAACGGCCCCGGGGCCGGCGCACTCGCGTCCAACACGCGTGCGGAAGCAGGGAATTCCCATGTCATCTTTCAGCAGCACCACCGGATCCGGCTCGACCGGACGCAGTCTCGCCGTCATCGCGCTCGGTACGGCGGCGGTGGTGGCCCTGACGGCCTGCACCAGCGCCCGGTCCGCCGACGGCGCCGGCGGCGCGGCGGCGAAGGCCGTCACCATCGGCACCACCGACCAGGTGACCGGCCTCGACCCGGCCGGCTCCTGGGACGCGGGGTCGGGGACGATCGAGAGCGAGGTCTACGCGACCCTGCTCAGCGCCAGGAACGGCTCCTCCGACGTGTCGCCGGACCTCGCCTCCGCGATCGCGCTGACCGGCCCCACCACCTGGACGGTCACCCTGAAGCCCGGTCTGACGTTCGCCAACGGACACGAACTGACCTCCTCCGACGTCAAGTTCAGCTTCGACCGGCAGCTGGCGATCGCGGACAAGAACGGCCCCTCCTCGCTGCTCTACAACCTCCTCTCGGTGGCGGCGCCGGACCGGAACACGGTGGTCTTCACCCTCAAGTCGGCCAATGACACGCTCTTCCCGCAGGTCCTCTCCACCGCGGCCGGCTACGTCGTGGACGAGGAGGTGTTCCCCGCCGACAAGATCCTCGACGACGCGGCCGTGGTCGCGGGCAAGCCCTGGAGCGGTCCCTACGCGATCCGCAGCTACCAGAAGAACGCGCTGGTCTCCTTCACCGCGAACACCGTCTACCAGGGGCACCTCGGCACCCCGAAGACCAAGAACGTGCAGCTCAAGTACTACACGGACGCCGGAAACCTCAAGCTCGACGTCCAGCAGGGCACCATCGACGTGGTCTACCGCACCCTGCCGATCACCGACCTCCAGGACCTGGCCGGCAAGCAGGGCCTGGCGGTGCACACCGGATCCGGCAACGGCATCCGCTTCATCGTCTTCAACCTCAAGACCCAGCCCTTCGGATCGGCCACCCAACAGGCCGATCCGGCCAAGGCCCTGGCGGTCCGTCAGGCAGTCGCCGACTCGATCGACCGCTCCCAGCTCGCCTCGCAGGTCTACAAGAACACCTTCCAGCCGCTCTACAGCTCCGTCCCCGACGGCATCACCGGCGCCACCCCCTCCCTCTCGTCGCTCTACGGCGACAAGAAGGGCGGGCCGGACAAGGCCGCGGCGGCGCAGCGGCTCTCGGCAGCGGGGGTCAGTACCCCGGTCACCCTGAACCTGCAGTACAACCCGGACCACTACGGCTCCTCCTCGGCGGACGAGTACGCGTTGATCAAGACCCAGCTGGAGGCCACCGGCCTGTTCAAGGTGGAGCTGCAGTCCACCGCCTGGGCCCAGTACGGCAAGGAGCGCGTCGCCGACCAGTACCCGCTGTACCAGCTCGGCTGGTACGCGGACTACCTCGACGCCGACAACTACCTCTCCTCCTTCTACGCCGAGAACAACTGGGTGAACAACGGCTACGCCGACCCCGCCGTGCGGGCGCTGATCAAGCAGGAGGAGACCGAGACCGACGCGGCCAAGCGCACCGCGCTGATCCAGCAGGTGCAGGACGCGACCGCGGCCGCGCTGCCGCTGCTGCCGCTGCTCCAGGGCTCCACCGCGATCGTCACCCGGGCCGGGATCGAGGGTGTGCCGGAGAAGCTCACCAGCGCGTACCAGTTCCGCTGGGCGGAGCTCTCGAAGAAGTGACCGCTCTCCCGCAGGACACCTCCGGCGCCGTCGGCTCGGCCGGCGGCGCCGCCGGGTACGGCCTCGCCCGCTACCTGGTCGTCCGCTTCCTCCTCATCGTCCCGACCGTGCTCGTCCTGGTCAGCGTCGTCTTCTTCCTGATGCGCGCCACCGGCGACCCGATCACCACCGCCTTCGGCGACCGGCTGACCCCGGACCAACTGCAGGAGCGCCTGCACCGGGCGGGCTACGACCGGCCGCTGCTCACCCAGTACCTCGACTACCTGCGGGCCGTGTTCACCGGGGACTTCGGCACCACGGCCACCGACAACCAGGCGGTGTCGCAGGTGCTGCGGACCTACGGCGCCGCGACCGTCGAGCTGTCCGCCTTCGCCTTGCTGGTGGCGCTGGCGGTCGGCCTGCCCCTGGGCATGGTGGCCGCCTCCTATCGCGACCGCGCGCCCGACGTCGCGCTGCGGCTGTTCGCGATCCTCACCTACGCCACCCCGGTCTTCTTCTTCGGGCTGCTGCTGAAACTGGTCTTCGCGATCTGGTTGGACTGGTTCCCGGCCTCGGGTCGGGCGAGCATCGATGTCCAGCTGGAACTGCAGGACCGGACCGGCAGCACCGGGCTGTACCTGGTCGACGCGCTCCGCAGCGGCGACCTGTCGGCGGTCGCCGACGTGCTGCGGCACGCGGTGCTGCCCGGCCTGGCGCTCGGCCTGCTGGTCGCCGGGGTGCTGTTGCGGCTGGTCCGGACGAACCTGATCGGGACGCTGTCCGCCGACTACGTGGAGGCGGCCCGCTCCCGCGGGGTCGGTCCACTGCGGCTGGTGACCAGGCACGCTACCCGACCGGCCCTGGTCCCCGTCGTCACCGTCCTCGGTCTGCAGATCGCGGGGCTGCTCGGCGGGGCGGTGCTCACCGAGACCACCTTCGAATGGAAGGGTCTCGGCTTCGAGCTCGCCCACTATCTGACGGTCCGTGACTTCGCGGCGGTGCAGGGGATCGTGGCGGTCTTCGCCGTGGTCGTCGCCCTGACCAACTTCCTGGTCGACGTCGTCGCGGCGCTGATCGATCCCCGAGTGAGGTACTGAGTGGTGAACGACCTGCTCGCCCGTCGGGGCGTCGCACCGCGCCGGCGGCTCCCGCTGCCCGCCGGGGTCCGCGGCAGTGTCGGGCTGCAACGCGCCATGCTGCTGACCGGGGTGGCGCTGACCGGCCTCTTCCTGCTCGCGGCCCTCCTCGCCCCGCTGCTCGCGCCGTACGGCCACGCCCAACTGCGCAGCGGTGACGAGCTGTTCGGTTCGCAGCAGCACCCGAGCGCGGCCCACCCCTTCGGCACCACCGTCGCCGGGTACGACGTGCTGTCCCGAACGCTCTGGGGCACCCGGACGGCGCTGGGGATCATCGCCGTCACCCTGCTGCTCTCGGTGGTCGCCGGCGTCCTGCTCGGCCTCCTCTCCGGCTACCTCGGCGGCCGGCTGGACCGGTTGCTGGTGGGGCTCGCCGACGCGATGTACGCCTTCCCCTCGCTGCTGCTGGCGATCATCATGTCGATCGTGATCAGCGGCGGCCGGTCGAGCCTGGCCGGCGGCCTGGGCGCGGCGGCCTGTTCGGTCGCCGTGGCCTTCGTCCCGCAGTACTTCCGGGTGGTGCGGGCCGAAGTGGCCCGGGTGAAGGCCGAGCCCTTCGTCGAGGCGGCCCGGGTGATCGGCACCGGCACGTGGCGGATCATGTTCCGGCACGTCCTGCGGAACTCGGTGCGCACCCTGCCGCTGCTCCTCACCATCAACGCCTCCGAGGCCATCCTCACCCTGGCGGGCCTGGGCTTCCTCGGCTTCGGGATCGAGCCCAACTCGGCCGCCGAATGGGGCTACGACCTCAACCGGTCGGTCGCGGACGTCACGTCGGGGATCTGGTGGACGGCGCTCGCGCCCGGTCTCGCGATGGTCCTCACCGTGCTCGGGACGACCCTGCTCGGCGAGAGCCTGACCGATCTGGCCGACCCGAGGCTGCGCCGCCGGCCCGGCGAGGGACGGCCCCTCACCAAGCCCGTACCGGAGGGAGGCCCCGGCGATGACTGACCTGCTGCGGATCGAGGACCTGCGCATCGCGTTCGCCGGCGCCGACGGCGGGCGGGCGCCCGCCGTACGCGGGGTCACCCTGTCGGTGGCGCCCGGTGAGGTGCTCGCCCTGGTCGGCGAGAGCGGCAGCGGCAAGACGGTGACCGCGAAGGCGGTCCTCGGCCTGCTGCCCGCCACGGCGTCCACCGGCGGACGGGTGCTGCTGGGGGACGGCGGGGCCGAGCCCGCCGAGGACGTGCTGACGGCCTCCCCGGCCCGGTTGCGCGCCCTGCGCGGCTCGCGCGCCGCGATGGTCTTCCAGGAGCCGTCCACCGCGCTGAACCCGGTGTTCACCATCGGCTGGCAGCTCGCCGAGGGGCTGCGGGCCCACGGGGGCGGCTCACGGGCGCGGCGGCGCGCCCGGGCGATCGACATGCTGGGGCAGGTCGGCATACCGGAGCCGGCCCTCCGGGTGGACCACTACCCGCACCAGCTGTCCGGCGGGCAGAAGCAGCGCGCCGTCATCGCGATGGCCCTGGCGCTCGGCACCCGGCTGATCGTGGCCGACGAGCCGACGACGGCGCTGGACGTCACGGTGCAGGCCGAGATCCTCGAACTGCTCCACCGCTGCCGGACCGACTTCGGCACGGCCGTCCTGCTGATCACCCACAACATGGGCGTGGTCGCGGACCTCGCCGACCGGGTGGCGGTGATGCGGGAGGGGCGGATCGTCGAGCAGGCGCCCGTCCGCGCCCTGTTCGCCGCGCCGACCCACCCCTACACCCGTGAACTGCTCGCCGCCGTACCCGCGTTCGACACGGCGGCGGTGGCGCCCGTCCGCAGCCCGGCCGCGGCAGGCACCATCGAAGCCACCGCCGGAGCCGCCGGAGCGGCGGTGCCCGTGGTGAGGGCCGCCGGTCTGACCGTCGAGCATCCCGCGCGGCTGGGCGGCCGGGCCTTCCGGGCCGTCGACGGGGTCGATTTCGAGATCGGCCCCGGTGAGGTGCTCGGCCTGGTGGGGGAGAGCGGCTCCGGCAAGACGACGATCGGCCGGGCGGTCGCGGGCCTGGTCGGCGTCAGCGCGGGAGAGCTGGACGTGCTCGGCGAGCCGCTGGCGGCCCGGGGCCGGCTGCGGCGGGCGCGGCGCTCCACGGCGGGCAGCCGGGCCGGGCAGATCGGCTTCGTCTTCCAGGACCCGGCGACCAGCTTCAATCCGCTGCTGACGATCGGCGAGTGCGTCGGCGAGCCGCTGACGGTCCACCGGCGTGAGCTCGGTGGGCGGGCGATCCGGGCGGAGGTGGAGTCGCTCCTGGAGTCGGTCCGGCTGCCGCGCGACTACGCCGACCGCCACCCGCACGAACTCAGCGGAGGCGAGCGCCAGCGCGCCGGTCTGGCACGGGCGTTGGCGCTGAACCCGCGGCTGGTGATCGCCGACGAGCCGACCTCGGCGCTGGACGTCTCGGTCCAGGCGAGCGTGCTGGAGCTGTTCGTCCGGCTCCAGCGGGAGCGGGGCTTCGCGGCCCTGTTCATCAGCCATGACCTCGCGGTGGTCCAGCGGGTGGCGGACCGGGTGGCGGTCCTGCGGCACGGCCGGATCGTCGAGTCGGGCCCTGCCGCCGAGGTCCTCGGCGCACCGAGGGCCGACTACACGCGGCGGCTGATCGCCGCACTGCCGGTCCCCGACCCGACGCGGCAGGCGCGCCGGGACCGGAGCCCCGCGCGCGCCTGACGGCGACGGCTCCCGACGGCGGTCCGGGCGCCGGGCGCGTGGTGCAACGCGCCCGGCGCGCTGTCCGCCGGACCACCCGCGCACCCGGAGGACGAGGCCGGCGAGCGCGGGGTCGTCGACCGGCGGGCCGACGTGGCCGCCCAGGGGCCGGTGATCCGCCCGGCCGGGTCGAACTCCGCCACCCGGGCCCAGTGGCGTTCCCGGGCGTCCCCGGGGCGGCATCGCCGGGTCGGGTGGATCCGGGCCCGAGCGACGGGCGGCGGCGTCGGCCGGGTTCGGACGATCCGCGCCCGGAGCGGAGCGGGGCGCGGACCCTGTCGCCCGGATCGGCCCAGGAGGCGGCCCCGATCGGCGCGGCCCCGGCCCGAGACCGGCCGGCCGGGTGGCGCCGCCCGCGCGGCGGGAGGGGCGGCAAACCGGTGCGTATCCTTCCGCTCACGGCCTTGAGTGGCCGCTGACCTGCGGCGGAGGAGAGCTGACGGTCCGTCGGTCGATCCTCGGACGTCCGTGCGGTAGCGGTACGTGGATATGACATGTACGCTGCGTGTCGCTGGTTGAACAGCATGCGGGCCTGGCCGTCGCTCCGTGGGGGGAGTCACGTCCAGGCCCGGCCGCCGGCCAGGGCCCCGGTTGCGCTCGTGGGGGAGCTTCAATCGGGGCCCGTCGACGGGCTACTGACGGTATGCCCGTTCGAAGCGGGCTTCAGTCATGCCAATCGTGCGAAGGTGACCGAACATCGGGCGCCGCCGGTCCGGCGTGCCGCGCGGACGGTGTCGCACCGGCCCGCCCGGCCGGGTGAACCGGCGGCGCGGCGAGCCGGGCGGCGGCGGTCCGGGGCGGATGATCGGCGGGTTCACGGGTGCCCACACAGCCGGAGGCGGCCATGCGGATCCTGCTCGTCGCGAGCGCGTTCAACAGCCTCACCCAGAGGGTGTACGCCGAGTTGCGGGATCTGCGCCACCCGGTCGAGCTGCATCTGGCGGGGGACGACGACGCGTTGCGCGGGGTGCTGCGGCGCTGGGCCCCGGACCTGGTGATCGCGCCGATGCTGCGGACGGCGCTCCCGCGCGACGTCTGGTCCTCGCTCCCGTGCCTGATCGTGCACCCCGGTCCGCCGGGGGACCGCGGCCCCTCCTCCCTGGACTGGGCGATCCACGAAGGAGCGGCCGACTGGGGCGTGACCGTGCTCCAGGCCGACGAGGTGATGGACGCCGGTGCCGTCTGGGCGACGGCCGCCTGCCCGCTGCCGCCCGTCGGCAAGAGCGACCTGTACCGCAACGAGGTCTCCGACGCCGCGGTGGAGGCGGTACTCCGAGCCGTGGAGCGGTTCGCCTCGGGCACCTTCACCCCGCGCCCGCAGAGCGGCCCCGACTGGCGTGCACCGGACCACACCAGGCCCTTGCTCCGCCAGGAGGTCCGGCGGATCGACTGGGCCGGGGACGACACCGACACCGTGCTGCGCAAGCTCCGGGCGGCGGACTCCCGGCCCGGCGTGCTCGACGACCTGCTCGGCGCCGCCTGGTACCTGCACGGCGGCCACCCGGAGCCGGTCCTGCGCGGTCGCCCCGGCGACCTGCTGGCGACCCGGGCCGGGGCGGTCTGCCGGGCGACGTCCGACGGCGCGGTGTGGATCCCCGAGCTCCGCCGGCGCCGTCACCCGGGTGGCCCCGCCACCGTCAAACTGCCGGCCGTCCTCGCGCTGGGTGACGCCCTCCCGGCCCTGCCCGAGCTGCCCGCGCCCTTGCTGCCGGAGCGGGACGACGCGCCCGCCTGGTCGGACATCCGCTACCGGGAGGACGGCCCGGTCGGCCGACTGCGCTTCTCCTTCCCCGGCGGCGCGATGAGCACCGGGCACTGCCGCCGGCTGCTCGACGCCTACCGGTTCGCGCTGGACCGGCCGACCTCCGTCCTGGTGCTGGGCGGTGGCCGCGACTTCTTCTCCAACGGGATCCATCTGAACGTCATCGAGGCCGCGCCCGACCCGGCGGCCGAGTCCTGGGCGAACATCAACGCCATCGACGACCTGGTCGAGGCGGTGCTCACCACCACGGACCGCCTGGTGGTCGCGGCCCTGGGCGGGAACGCCGCCGCCGGCGGGGTGATGCTCGCCCTGGCGGCCGACGAGGTGTGGTGCCGGCAGGGCGTGGTGCTCAACCCGCACTACCGCCTGATGGGTCTGCACGGTTCGGAGTACTGGACCTACACCCTGCCGCGTCGGGTGGGGGCGGCCGAGGCCGCCCGGCTCACCGGGCGGGCGCTCCCGATCGGCGCCGCGGCCGCGCTGCGGGCCCGGCTGGTCGACCGGGTGTTGCCCTGCGCCCCGCGCGACTTCGGGCGGGAGACGGACCGGCTGGCCGGGCTGCTCGCCGCGTCGCCGACGGCCCAGGACAGGATCGCCGCCAAGAAGGCCGCCCGCGACGCGGACGAGCTGGTCAAGCCGCTCGCCGCCCACCGCCGCGAGGAACTGGCCGTGATGCACCGTCAGTTCTTCACCCCGCGGGAGCCGTACCACGCGCTCCGGTCCGCCTTCGTCCACAAGCGGCCGGCGCCGGCGGCCGTGTCGACGCCCGACTAGCCGGCCGGACGGCACGGTCCGCGGCCCGGCCCGGTTGCTCCGAGCGGCCGCCCCGGCTTGCGCTCCGTCCGAGTGCTCCCCCGGCCCTGCGGACCGGCGGACGGCGGCAACCGCTGCTATGACTGGTTTGAGCCTTTTTGTCCGGCTCCCAGTTCCGAGGAGGCATCCTCATGGGTGCTGCAGCAACGAGCGCCACCGACGCTGATGTGGTGCACATTCTCTGGATCAACGCGGGCCTGAGCTGCGACGGTGACTCGGTCTCCCTGACCGCGGCCATGCAGCCGAGCATCGAGGAGATCGTCACCGGCGCACTGCCGGGCCTGCCGAAGATCGCCGTCCACTGGCCGCTGATCGACTTCGAGTGCGGGCCGGTCCAGGGCGCGGACAACTTCGTGGAGTGGTTCTTCAAGGCCGACCGCGGCGAACTCGACCCGTTCGTCCTGGTCGTCGAGGGATCCATCCCGAACGAGAGCATCAAGGAGGAGGGCTACTGGTGCGGCTTCGGCGACGATCCGCTGACCGGTCAGCCGATCACCACCAGTGAGTGGCTCGACCGCCTCTCGCCCAAGGCCACGGCGGTCGTCGCCATCGGCACCTGCGCCACCTACGGCGGCATCCACGCGATGGCAGGCAATCCGACCGGCGCCATGGGCGTGCCCGACTACCTGGGCTGGGACTGGAAGTCCAAGGCCGGCCTGCCCATCGTCTGCGTGCCGGGCTGCCCCATCCAGCCCGACAACTTCTCCGAGACGCTGACCTACCTGCTCTACCAGCTGGCCGGCTCCGCGCCGATGATCCCGCTGGACGACAAGCTGCGCCCGACCTGGCTCTTCGGTGCCACCGTGCACGAGGGCTGCGACCGCGGCGGCTACTACGAACAGGGCCAGTTCGCCACCGAGTACGGCACCCCGGAGTGCCTGGTGCGGCTGGGCTGTTGGGGCCCGGTCGTCAAGTGCAACGTCACCAAACGCGGCTGGATCAACGGCATCGGCGGCTGTCCCAACGTCGGTGGCATCTGCATCGCCTGCACGATGCCGGGCTTCCCCGACAAGTTCATGCCCTTCATGGACCCGCCGCCCGGCTCGCACATCTCGGCCAACGCGAGCTCCGCGTACGGCGCGGTGATCCGGCGGCTGCGCTCGATCACCATGAAGACCCTCGACAAGGAACCCAAGTGGCGCCACCCGGGGCGCACGCTGACGACCGGTTACCGCACGCCGCGGTGACCGGGTGGGGCGCCCCCCCACCCCGGCGGCGGCCCCCGCCCCCCCCCCGACGGTGGTTCAGCGCCGAGGCGCCGCCGGACTAACTGTGGCGACCGCGGCGGCGGGCGGCCAGGACGGCCAGACCGCCGAGGCCGAGCAGACCGACACCGGCCAGGCCGAACACCAGCGGAGCGTTGCCCGCACCGGTCGACGGCAGCTCACCGCCGCCACCGGTCGACGAGCCGGGGGCCGGCAGGTGACCGGTCGGTCGGTGGCTGGTGGGCCGGTGACTGGTCGGATGCGTGGTCGGACCGGTCGGAGCCGGGCTCGACGAGCCGGGCGCCGGAGTGGTGGGCGACCCGGTCGGCGAGGTCGGGGACGGCGAGGTCGGCGTGGGGCTGGGGGACGTCGGGGTCGGCGACGGCGAGGTCGGCGTGGGGCTCGGCGAGGTCGGGGACGGCGAGGTGGGCGTGGGCGTCGGGCTGGGCGTCACGGCGCAGTCCGGCAGGTCCCCGTCGAACGGGTAGCTGTGGATCTCGTAGCCGCCGTTGCCGGTCTGGACCAGGTTGCCCGCGAGGTACACCCGGCCGTTCATGCCGGGCTGGGCGATGGTCGTGGTGCCGGCCACGTTGCCCGCCATGACCGAGCCCTGGAACTGCGCGCTGCCGAGGATCCGCGCGTCGGTCGACGTGGGGAAGTTCCACATCAGCCTGGAGCGCAGCTCGGTGGTCTGGTCCCCGGGCAGGCCGGTCCCGGTGTAGGTGTTGATGATCGGGGCGGCCCCCAGCATGTTGACGACGACGGTGGCGCCGGCCGGGATGCCGGCGAAGACCAGTCCGATCTGCTGGGTGGCCGAGCCCAGGTTCTGGGTGACGTTGAAGACCTGCTTCATGCTGGTCCCGTCACCGGTGAAGGTGGCCTCGCTGTTGGTCACCGCGACCGTGCCGGTGGCGGTCGCGGTGGCGACGCAGGCGGAGACCTCCTCGATCTGGGTCAGCACCGCCTGGTAGGGCGCGGCGGCGTCCGGATCCTTGATCGCCTGACCGGTGGGGTCGATGTTGACGGTGCCGGTGAGCGTGCCCGCGTACCGGAGGTTGCCGAAGGCCGGCCCCTTGGAGTCGCTGCCGCCGATGAGGATCTGGTTGCCGGTCCGCACGTCCACGTTGCCGCCGACGGTGACGAAGTCGCTGCCGTTGGGCGGCACCACCCGCGAACCGACCCCGACCACGCCCATGTTGAAGGCGCCACCGCCCTGGCTCTTGTCGACGGTGAGGTCGCCCAGGGTGACGACCTTGCCCTCGACCTCGGCGGCCCGGCCGTTCACGGTGTAGTCGCCACCGGTGAAGACGTTGATCGTGGCGTCCCGCCCGGGGAAGTCCCCGTTGTTCGGCGGCGGCCAGGTGGACGGGCAGTCGGGGCCGGAGCAGGCGCCCAGCGGCGGGGCCAGCGGTGCGGCCGAGCCCACCGTCAGGACCGCGGCCATCGGGAGCGCCGCGACGGCGGTCGCCACCACCAGCCGGACGTTGCGGCGCCTACGGGCGGCCGGCGTCCTCGGGGCGGTTCTTCTGAGATCCGACGAGCCCATGCCCTGATCCATCGACACATTCCTCCGCACAGAGAGAACGCGGCAGGTCGCACAACCTGCCGCGTTTCAGTTGATCCCGGCCGATACCCGACACATCCGGTACATCCAACACCAAATCGGACGATCCATACCCTACAGACCATCAGGACCGATCCCAAGCAGTCCGGGCGACCGGGCGACCGCGCTCCGGCCGGCCCCCGCTAGGTTGGCTCCATGACTCCCGAGGACCAGGACCCGCACGCTCCGCTCGCCGCCGTCTCGGCGAGTGCCGATGTCCTGCGGCACCCCGAAGCCGGCGAACACCTGCTCACCAGCGTCGAGCGCGAGCGCGCCGCCCGCTTCCGCCTCGCGTCGGGGCGGGAGGACTTCACCGCCGCGCACATCCTGGTCCGGCTCTGCGCCGCCCGGCTGCTCGGCGTGCCGGTGACCGGGCTGACGCTGGCCCAGAACTGCCCCGACTGCGGGAAGGGCGACCACGGCCGGCCCTACCTGCCGGACCACCCGGACGTCCAGGTGAGCCTCTCGCACACCCGCGGGGTCGTCGCGGCGGCCGCCGGACACCAGCCGGTCGGCGTCGACGTCGAGCTGACGGACCGCAGCGGCGCGCTCCTCGATGTCGCCGGACGGGTCCTCAGCCCGGCCGAACTGCGGCAGGTCGAGGCGCACCCGGAGCCCGGGAAGGCGTTCCTGCGGCTGTGGGTCCGGAAGGAGTCGCTGATCAAGCTCGGACGGGCCGGCCTGGACACCCTCGCCGCCGTCGACCTCTCCGCCCTGCCGCTCGACGTCCCGGCGGACCGGCCGCTGCGCAGCCGCCACCAGGACCTGCACCTGCTCGACTGGGCGGACGCCCGGCTGGGGGCGGTCGTCTCGGTGGTCAGCACCACCGCACCGCGGGTCGAGGTGCTGACACCGCCGGCGGGCTGAGCGCCACCGGGTACGCGGGCGCGCCCGGGGTGGCCGCGGGGCCCGTGAACGGTGGCCCCACCCGGGCGACGGGGGCCCGGATAAGCGGGTGTTAGCGTGCCTGCTCGGGGCTCGGAACCGGACGCCCCGGTTGCCCGCGCCGCGTCCCCGGCGCGCAGCCCCCGTTGGATCAAAGGGTGTCCCCGCCATGGCCAAGTTCCTGCTGAGCCTGCACGTCCTCGCCTCGGTGCTGTTCATCGGCCCGGTGGCGGTGGCGGTGAGCATGTTCCCGCGCCGGGCCCGGGCCGCGCTGGCCGGCGGCCCGGACCGGGCCGCCGAGGCCGGCACCCTGCGACTGCTGCACCGGATCACCCAGCTCTACGCGCTGCTCGGGATAGCCGTGCCGGTGCTGGGCATCGGGGTCGCCCAGGTGATGGACGTGCTGGGGCAGTCCTGGCTGATCGTCTCGATGGTCCTCACCGCGCTCGCGGCGCTCTCGCTGCTGCTGTTCGTCCTGCCCGCGCAGCAGGCGGCGGTGGACGCGCTCGACCTCGGCTCCGAGGCGCCGGAGCACGGCAAGGCCGTCCAGGGCCTGCGGCTGCTGCCGATGACGGCCGGGGTGTTCAACCTGCTCTGGGCCGTGGTCGTCGTCCTGATGGTGATCCGGCCGGGCTCGACCACCGGCGCCTGAGCCCTCGGACCCACGAGCCCTCGGACCCATGAGCCCTCGGACCGGAGTCGCCGGACGGCGGCACCGGGGCCGGGGCGGGTCAGGGGCGGCTCAGGGGCGCTTGCCGCGGGCGCGGCTGCGGACACCGCAACGGGACGCCCGCCCGCTTCACCGCGCGGGCGACGATCGCCGTCTCGGCGCGGTCCACACCGAGCGGGCCGAGCGTGTCGGTGAGAAAGCGGTAGAGGCCGCCGTGGTCCGCGCAGAACAGCGTGGCCAGCAGATTGGTCGGGCCACTGGTGGCGAAGACCCCGTGCACCTGGGGGTGACGGGCCAGTGCCGCGCCGACCTCGGCGAGCCGGCCCGGCGGGACGTCCAGCCAGAGGTTGGCGTCCACGGCCATGCCCAACAGCCGCGGGTCGACGGTGGCGTGGGTGCGGAGCAGGCCAGCGGCGGCGAGCCGGTGCAGCCGGCGGCGGACGGTCGACTCGGGTGCGCCGACGGCGGCCGCCAGGGCGGCGTGGGACTGCCGGGCGTCGACGGAGAGTCGGGCGAGCAGGGCCCGGTCGAGGGCGTCGGGCGGAGGATTCTCCCGGGACCGGGCCGCAGGCGGGGTGGACCTGGGGTCGGGTGCGGGGTCGGGTGCGGGGTCGGGCCCGGGCCCGGGCTCGGATTCGGGCTCGGGCGCGGCTTCGGCCCCGGGACCGGGCGGGGTCAGGGCGGCCACCTCGGCCTCGTCCAGGTAGCCGGCCTGCCACTGCCCCGCGTCGGAGAAGGCGTGCAGCACCGTGTACGTGGTGGTCTCGGTGACCGCGGCGGTGGCGGGCAACTGCCCGTACAGCAGCCGGTCCCGGGAGCCGGCGTCACTCAGCATCACCGCGCCGACCTCCTGGCCCCCGAGCATGACGTCGACGAACGGGACGTCCGGGCGATCGGCCAGGGCCTGCGCGATGGTGTCGACCTTGCCGCGCAGCACCCGCACCCGCAGCAGCAGCGCACCGACGGCCGCGTCCTCGACCTCGGGCAGCCGGACCACCCGCAGCAGCCCGGCCTGCCGCAGCCGGGCCAGCCGACGGGTGACGGTCCGGGCGGAGACGCCGAGCACCTCGGCGATCCGGCCGGTCTCGGCCCGGCCGTCGAGCTGCAGGGCGCAGACCAGGCGGCGGTCCAGCAGGTCCAGCACGGTGTCCGGATCAGCGGTCGAGAGGTCCATGGTGTCCGTTCTCCGCCATCGGCAGCCGGTCGATCGTCCTGTTCGGCAGTGGCGACGGTACTCCTTGTCCTGCACGGCCGGGGAGAGCCCGCCGGCCCGCGACGGATCGGAGAACGGCCATGGACGAGGTCCAGGAGCTCAAGGCGCTGCTGCCCGGGGTCGAGGCGGCGGTGCGCGAGGTCGGCGCACGGCTGGCGGCGACGCGGCCCGCCGAACCGACCCCCGGACGGACGATCGCGGAGCTGATGACGCGCTTCGCCGAGGTGGACGAGCCGGCCGACGGCCGGCTGCGGGCCCGGCTGGGCGCACTGCGCCCGCGGGCCGGCTGGGCCACGGACGAGGTGGCGGGCACGGTGCCGGCCGAGGGCGAGTGGTGGCTCTGCGACGCCACCGACGGCGCCGTGCAGTACCTGCTCGGCCAGCCGCAGTGGGCGGTCACCGCCACCCTGGTCCGGGACGGCGTCGCGGTGCTGGCCGTGGTGCACACCCCGGAGCTCGGCGGGCGGACCTTCCGCGCGGTGCGGGGAGGCGGCGCCGAGCTGGACGGGCGGCCCGTCGGCCCGCTGGAGCGCGAGTTGTCGGCGGCCGTCGCCGGGACCGCCCAGCCGCCGCTGGTGGCCTCGGACCCGGTGGCGCTGCGCCGCGCGGGCGAGTCGCTGACGGCGGTCCTGGGCGCGGTGCCCGCGATCCGCGCCCTCGGGCCGACCTCGTTGCAGGTCGCCCAGGTCGGCTCCGGCCAGCTGGCGCTGTTCTGGGAGTACGGGGCGGACGCCGGCAACCTGCTGCCGGGTGCCCTGATCGCGGCCGAGGCGGGCGCGACGGTGACGGACACCACCGGGGCGGCCTGGACGGCCCGCTCCGACAGCTTCCTCGCCGCCGCGCCCGGGCTGCACGCGGACGTGCTGGAGGTCCTGCGGGCGGTGCGGTGATCTGCCCACGGGCGGTGCGGTGATCAGCCCGCCGGGTCGAGGCCGAAGAGCGCGGCCGCGTTGTCGTGACAGACGGCCCGCAACCACTCCTCCCCCAGGCCGGCGCCGGCCAGGGCCTCCAGCTGGTGGGCGTACCGGTAGGGGATGTTGGGGAAGTCACTGCCGAGCAGGACCCGGTCCCGGAGCGCGCGCAGCCGCGGCAGTTCGGCGCGCGGGAACGGGTCCTCGGCCTCGACGAAGTCGGTGAACGCCATGGTGGTGTCCAGCCGGACGGACGGGTGGCGCTCGGCGAGGTCGAGGAAGTCGCGGTACTCGGACATGCCGAGGTGGGCGACCACCAGGACCAGCCCCGGGTGCCGGTCCAGTACCTCGCCGATCGGGCCGGGGCCGGTGAACTTGCCCGCCACCGGGCCGGACCCGCAGTGCACGACCACCGGGGTGCCGGTCCGGGCCAGCACCCCCCACACCTCGTCCAGCCGCCGGTCCGTCGGGTCGTACCCGCCGACCTGGAGGTGTGCCTTGAACACCCGGGCGCCCTCCTCGACCGCCCGCGCCACGTAGGCGGGCGCCCCCGGCTCGGCGAAGAAGGTCGCGGTGTGCAGGCAGTCCGGGGTGCGGGCGGCGAAGTCGGCGGCCCAGGCGTTCAGCCAGGTGGCCATGCCCGGCTTGTGCGGGTACAGCATCGACGTGAACGCCCGGACGCCGAACTCCCTCAGCCGCTCGACCCGTTCGGCCTCGGCAACGCGGTAGGTGATCGGCCACGGGCGGTTCACCAGCGGACCGGCCGCGTCGAAGTACGCCCACACCTTGTCGAGGACGTTCTTCGGCATGAAGTGGGTGTGCACGTCGACCAGGCCGGGGAGGCCGAGGGCCTGCCAGAAGCCGCGGACCTCCGCCGCTTCCACCGCTTCCGCTGTCTCCGCCGTCTCCGCCTCCCGGGCCGCCGCCGTCCCGTCCGTGCTCACGCCGGCACCGGTCGGGCGCGGTCGATGATCGCCCCGGCGTCGAGGCCGGCGGGCAGGGTGCCGAAGGCGGCGCCGTGGTCGCCGCCGAGGCGGGAGGCGCAGAAGGCGTCGGCCACCGCCGGGTCGCCGTGGCGCACCAGCAGCGAGCCCTGGAAGGCCAGCGCCATCGCCTCGACGAGCCGACGCGTCCGGTACTCCAGATCGCTCAGGTCCGTGAGCTGCTTGCGGAGTTCGGCGACGGCGGCGTCCAGCCGGCGGTCCGCGCCGGCCGCGGCGTCCAGCTCGCCGAGGAAGGCCTCGACGGTCTCGGGGCTCTTGACCATCGCGCGCAGCGCGTCCAGGGCCGCGACGTTGCCGGAGCCCTCCCAGATCGAGACCAGCGGCGCCTCGCGGTAGAGCCGGGGCATGCCGGACTCCTCGACGTAGCCGTTGCCGCCGAGGCACTCCAGCGCCTCCGCGGCGTGTGCCGGACCGCGCTTGCAGACCCAGTACTTGGCGACCGCGAGCCCCAGCCTGCGCACCAGCGCCTCGGTCCCGTCCCCCGCGAGCGCCCGGTCGGTGGCCTCGGCGAGGCGCATCGCGACCGTGGTGGCCGCCTCGGACTCCACCACCAGGTCGGCGAGCACGTTGCGCATCAGCGGCTGGTCGACCAGCGCCTTGCCGAACGCCCGCCGGTACAGGGCGTGCTGGACCGCCCGGGTGGCCCCCAGACGCATGCCGGCCGCGGCGCCGACGGTGCAGTCGAGGCGGGTCATGTTGACCATCTCGATGATGGTCCGGATCCCCCGCCCCTCCTCCCCGACCGGCCAACCGACCGCGCCGTCGTACTCGACCTCGGCGGAGGCGTTCGACTTGTTGCCCAGCTTGTCCTTGAGCCGCTGGAGGTGCAGGCGGTTGCGGGTGCCGTCCGGCAGGACACGGGGCAGCATGAAGCAGCTCAGCCCGCCCGGCGCCTGGGCGAGCGTCAGGAAGAGGTCCGACATCGGCGCCGAGGTGAACCACTTGTGGCCGGTCAACCGGTAGGTACCGTCCGCCTGCGGCGCGGCGGTGGTGGTGTTGGTCCGGACGTCCGAGCCGCCCTGCTTCTCGGTCATCGACATGCCGGCGATCAGTCCACGCTTGCCGCGCGGCTCGCGCAGCCCGAAGTCGTACGTGGTGGCGGCCAGCAGCGGCTCCAACTCGGCCGCCAGTGCCGGGTTCGCGCGCAGGGCGGGGACGGCGGCGTAGGTCATCGAGATCGGGCAGGTGTGGCCCGCCTCGACCTGGCTCCAGACGAAGAACTTGGCGGCCCGGGCGGTGTGCGCGCCCGGGCGGCCGTCCCGCCAGGGGGCGGCGTGCAGACCGTGGCCGACGGCGGTACGCATCAGCTCGTGCCAGTACGGATGGAACTCGACCTCGTCGATCCGGTGGCCGAAGCGGTCGTGGGTACGCAGAACGGGCGGGTGCTCGTTGGCCAACCGGCCCCATTCGGCGGCCTGTTCGGAGCCGGCCAGGCGGCCGAGCCCGTGCAGCTCGGCCTCGGCCCAGCCGGCGCCGGAGCGGTGCAGGGCCGCGAGCAGGGCCGGGTCGGCGGCGGTGTCGTGCCCGTACGGCAGGGGCACCTGATTGGTGACCTCGTGCGTCCGGGGGGCCGTGCGAGCGGCCTCGGCGGGGGTGGCCTCGGTGGGGGTGGCCTTTACGGGGGTGGTCGGGTCAGGCGTCGCTGTCATCGCGTCCTCCCAGGGCACGCAGGGTGAAGGAGACCAGGGCGGGGACCACCTCGGGCAGGGTGTCCCCGGAAACGGGTGCGTGGGCCGCGGCGAGCGGGCCGGCCAATGCCTCGCCGACCGCGCCGACCAGCGCGGCGGCGGTCAGCTCCGGGTCCTGGCGCGGCAGTTGGCCGGCCGCCACGGCGGCGGCGATCTCGACGGCGATCACATCGCGGAACGCCCGCCGGAACACCAGGCGTTCGGCGTCCACCACGGCGTCGGCCGGCTCGACCAGCAGCACATGGGCGAGCCGGGGCGCACGCAGGGCGCGGGCGGCGAAGGTCTCGACCACGGCGGCGATCCGCCGCCGTGGGGTCTCGTGGCGGGCCACGGCCTCGGTGACGGCGTCGATCTCCCGGGTGACCACCCGGCGGAACAGTTCCACCGACAGCTCCGCCTTGTTGGCGAAGTGCTGGTAGAGGCTGCCGGTGGCGATCCCGGCGCGGTCCGCGACGGCGGCCATCGAGCAGCCGCCGTAGCCGCGCTCGGCGAGCAACCCGACCGCAGCCTGCAGGACCGCCTCGCGCTGGGCGTCCAGACGGGCTTGTACGGCGGGGGTGCGTCGGTAGGCCATGAAAGTATTGAAGCACCGATTCACTGCTTCGGGGAGGGGGCGCGCGGCGGTCTCCGTCGGCCGATCGCCGTTCAGCGTTCGCGTGAGCCGCTCGCCGGCTTGCGGCTCCCGGCTTCCGGCTTCCGGCTTCCGGCTTCCACGGGGTGGGCGTGGACGCCGAAGGGCCACCCGCCGCTCCTGCGACGGGTGGCCCCGGGCGATACGGCCCGAGCGGTGCGGCCCCGGTGGGGCCGGCCGCGCTACAGCCGGTGGCGCTCCAGCTTCAGACCCTCCTCGTCCAGCGGCCCGAACGGCGGGATCTGCTGGGCCTGGGCGAGGGAACGGGCAGCGGCCGGGTCGGCCAGACCGGCCCACTCCAGCACCTTCGCGGTGGCCTGGGCCGACTCGTCGGCCTTCAGCTTGCCGATGTTGGAGCCGTGGTTGCCCCCGGCCACGGTGTAGACGTAGCTGTCCTCACTGCCCCAGCCCAAGCGGAACGGCTCGGCACCCCACGGGTCGTTCTGGCCGTAGACGAAGATGATCCGCTCGGCGGAGTGCTTCACCCAGCGGTCGATGTCGCGCATCGCGGACGGGTCGAAGCGCATCGGAATGCTCTTCGGCACGTAGGTGCGCGGCGAGTACAGCTCCTTGTAGTCGTAGTGCTGCAGGCCCTTCAGGTGCGAGACGTCGAACGACGGGGAACCCAGCTGGGTACCCGCCTGGTAGTAGTACGCGGTGTACTTGGCGAGCGACTGGTCGCTGTTGCCGGTGATACCGGACTGGGCGTCGAACCACGCGTACAGCTGGTCGTCGGTGGCGGTCGCCGCCACCGGCACGGCGGCGCAGTCCGCCTCGGTGCTGTACTGCCAGAACGCCCAGACGACGTCGAGCACGCCGGCCTCGTAGGCCCGGTCGGCGCTGCCGGTGGTGGTGAAGGTGGACCCGGCCGCCGCGTTGTCGGCCACGTAACGGGCCTCCAGGCGGTCCCGGCGGACGAGCAGCTCGCGCTGCGCGGCGGCGAGCGTGGCGCGGCACTCCGGCGTACCGACGGTCCGGAAGAACTCGGTGTAGGCGGAGTCCTCGCGGTCGTCGACGTCGTTCGGCGCGACGTAGGCGATGGTGCCGTCCACGTCGTCCGGGAAGAAGCGGCGGTGGTAGGTCGAGGACATGCCGCCCTTGCTGGCCCCGGTCGAGAGCCACGCGCGCTGGTAGATCCGCTTGAGCGCGGTGATGATCCGGTGCGAGTCGGTGGCGGCCTGCTGGATGCCGGCCTTGGTCCAGTCGGCGGGCTCCGGGCGGGACGGCGTGAAGTAGCGGTACTCGATCGAGACCTGGTTGCCGTCGGTCAGCCGGGTCGGCTCGGTGCGCGAGGGGTTGGTGCCGAGCGTGTAGCCGTTGGTGTAGAAGACGGTCGGGCGGTCGTAGCCCCGGTGCAGCACGCTCAACCGCTGCTGGAAGGTGCCCAGCCACGGGCGGAAGTGGTCGATCGGCTGGGTGTAGGTGAGCAGGAAGTAGCGGTGGCCGGTGGTGGTCGGCTTCTCCTCGGTGACGGTCATCCCCGGGATCGCCGCCAGGCGGTCCTTGATGTCGGCCGCGGGGTTGTCGGCGGCCGAGCCTCCGGCGGAGCCTCCGACCGCGACGGCCTCCGCGCCGGTGCCGGCCGCCAGGGCGGGCGTCGCCAGGCCGAGACCGAGCAGCGGCATCAGCAGAACGGCGACCAGGAGCCTTCTGAGCTTGGTGGACATCAACTCTCCATCGGGTCAACGGAACTGTTCGACACTGTCCGGCAGTCGGCACCCGACCGCCGGACAGTCGGCCGTCCGGTAGACGGCCGAGTGGGCCACCCGCGGATCGCGGATGGCCCACCGGGGAAAGATGTGCTGGTCAGGGGCGCGGCAGGGTGCAGCCGGAGCGGGTGAGGTCGAGGCGGTTGCCGGCGGCGAAGCAGGCCGGGATGCCGTAGGTCTCCTGGGCGTAGTTGATGCCCTGGCGGACGGTCACCACGCCGTTCTGGTCGACCTCGCACGGGTTGTTGTCCGTGCAGCGCTGCCCGTCCTCATTGCCCGTGTTGTTCACGGCGACGACCTGGCCGGTACCGGCGTCGACCACCGGGGAGCCGGAGGTGCCGCCGATGGTGTTGCAGCTGGAGGTGTAGCGGACCGAGTCCTTCCAGGTCCAGGAGCCCTCCTTGAGCCGGTAGACGAAGCCGTCGACCGAGCAGGAGTAGATCTTCTTCCAGTACCCGGAGACGACCTTGATCGAGGTGCCCTGGACGGGGTGGCTCGCGGAGACGGTCAGCGGGGCGATGCCGTAGCTCGACTGGATCGCGGCGTAGGTGGTGTTCAGCTGGTAGATCGACACATCGGTGTCGGTCATCGTCCCGTAGACCACCTTGGTCGCACGCAGCGTGGCGACCTTGGAGCCGGCGCCGTTGAGCAGCGAGAACGTGCGGCTGGACGACTGGTTGACGACCACCTCACCGGGGCCGGGGAAGCCGGTCTCCAGGCAGTGGCCGTTGGAGAGGATGAGTGCCGGGTCCGTCGCGGCGGAGCTCGGGAGCCGGACGAGCGAGCCGGAACAGTTGCTGAGCGCCACCGTCCCGGCGAAGTTCACGGCGGCCGGCGCCTGCTGGTCCTGGGACGAGGCCTGCGCCAGGGCGTCGGGCTGCGCCAGGATCTCGGCCTGCGCCAGGGCGGTCTGTGTGACGGCGGTCTGTGTGAGGGCGGTCCGCGCTTCCGCCGGTGAGGAGGCGACCGCGGCGGGAGCACCGGCGAGGGCGGTGGCCCCGGCGAACAGGAGCGCGGCGAACATGCCTATGAGCGGCTTCTTCATGAGAGACCTCTCGTTGTGGGGGTGCACCAAAACTGGCGCGGACATGACGAGATGTCAAGAGTTCGACCGACCCGAGGAGGTCGGGCGCGGGAGCACACTCGGCACCCCGAGCCCGCCGGTGTCTCGACCGCACCAGGAACACGCCCCGAACGCCCCCGGAACGCCCCTGGCGCCGTCAACCACCCTGCCAATGGCGGCGACCGAGGCTGATCAGGCGGAGCTGGAGCCGGGCGGTCGTGGCGATGCGCCGCTCGCGGGCCGGGCCGCCCTCCTGGGCCTCCAGCAGGGCGGCGGCCGTGGAGACCATATGGTCGACATACAGCTCGGCCAGCATCCGCAGGTCCTCGTCACTCCATCCGCGCGACACGGACTGGAGCGCGAGCGCCTCGCCGACCTCCGCGGCGAAGCGTCCGAGCTCGACGTCGATCGCCTCCCGCACCTGCCGCACACCCCCGTGCCGCTCCCGCGCCAGGAAGCGCACATGCGGCCGGTGTTCGCGCACATGCTGCTCGATGACGTCCACCGCCCGGTCGATCAGCTCCTCGGACCCACCGGCTTCGGCCAGCACCGAGCGGATCATCACATGGAGGCTGGCCAGCGACTCCTCGACCAGAGCCACCCCGAGCGCGGCGAGGTCCGGGAAGTGACGATAGAAGGCGGCCGGGGACAACCCGGCGGCCCGGGTGACCTCGCGGACACCGAGGCTCGCGAGGTTCTGATCGGCCAACAGGCGCAGCCCCGCGTCCAGCAACGCGCGCCGACTCTGCTGCTTCTGGGCCTGTCTGACCCCAACGGTGTGACTCACGTCATTCAGTAAACAAGTGTTTGCCGAAAATGGCCAGCCCGGCGTAGAGTGACGGAGGATTCAGCGAACACTTGTAAACCCAAGGTGGCGGAAGCCACCGGAAGGACCCGCCATGATCCTGCTCACCGCCCTGGTCGCCATGGGCGTCCTCGTCGGCGCCGCCGCGCACACCTCGCTCCCGGTCTTCCTCGCCGCCTCCGCCGCCATCACCGCCTGGCTGCTGGCGTTCGGCGCCCGTGAGGGCCTCGCCCGTCTGCGGCACCGCTGACCCCTCACCGCGTCACCGTCCCGGAAGGATCGCCGCCGTCATGAGCACCGTCACCAACACCTCCTCCCCCATCGGCACCGGCGCGGGAACCGCGACCGGTACGACCGCTCGGCCTCGCCGCCGCGCCGCCGAGGCCGACGACCTGGCCGTCGCCTCCTTCCTCCTCGGCCTGCCCGGTCTGCTGCTCTTCAACATCGTCCTGGGCCCTCTCGCCATCACCCTCGGCACGCTCGCCCTGGCCCGCGGCACCCGTCGCCGCGGGCGCGCCGTCCTCGGCGTCGTCCTCGGCATCGCCGGGCTGGCCGTCCTCGCCGTCACCACGGTGGCCGACCACGGCGTGCTCTGGCAGATCGGCGACTGAGCCGGCGTCCGAGACCGCGCGCTCGTGCGCTCGGCCCTCCGGCCCTCCGGCACGCCAGCCCTTCGGCACGCCCGACAGTTCGCTCCGGCCGCCCCGGCGGTCCGCCCCGACGGCCACGCGCCCGGACCAACGGCGGAACCGAGCCGCTCGAACGACTGATCCAGCCAACCTGCGGCGCGAAGCCCGTCCGCCCCCGTACTGTGGCGACATCGGCCGGGTGACGACATGGGGGCTGGAGTGACGACCGAGTACCAGAGTGACGCGCAGTCGGGGCGGACGGGAGGCCCCGGGCGGGCAGGCCGACTGCTCGCGGTCAGCGACCTGCACGTCTCCTACCAGGAGAACCGCGACCTGGTGGCGAAGCTGCAACCCGACTCCCCCGACGACTGGCTGATCGTCGCCGGTGACATCGCCGAGATCAGCACCACCATCGAGTGGTCCCTCGGCCTGCTGGCCGAGCGCTTCGCCCGGGTGATCTGGGCCCCCGGCAACCACGAGCTGTGGACCCACCCCGACGACCCGGTCCAGCTGCGCGGCGTCGCCCGCTACGAGTACCTGGTGGAACTCTGCCGCCGCCTCGGTGTCGTCACCCCCGAGGACCCGTACCCGGTCTGGGAAGGCGCCGGCGGACCGGTCGCCGTCGCCCCGCTCTTCCTGCTGTACGACTACACCTTCCGGGCCCCCGGCACGACCACCAAGAAGGAATCGCTGGAAGCCGCGTACAACAGCGGCGTGGTCTGCTCGGACGAGCGACTGCTCCACCCGGACCCGTTCCCGGACCGCGACTCCTGGTGCCGCGAGCGCGTCCGGCTCACCGAGAAGCGGCTGGCGGCCTGCGACCCGGAGCTGCCGCTGGTCCTGGTCAACCACTACCCGCTGGTCCGCCACCCCACCGAGATCCTCTGGTACCCGGAGTTCGCCCAGTGGTGCGGCACCGAGCTGACGGCCGACTGGCACCGGCGCTTCAACACCGCCGCGATGATCTACGGCCATCTGCACATCCCCCGGGTGACCAGCTACGACGGCGTCCGCTTCGAGGAGGTCTCGCTGGGCTACCCGCGCGAGTGGCACCGCCGCGGCCTGCCGGACCCGCTGCTGCGGCAGGTCTTTCCCCAGGACGGCTGAGCACCAGCCGCCGCTGGGTGCCGACCCCGGCCGGGCCCGGGGGCCCGAGCGGGAGCGGGTGGCCCGGTCCTGCCCCGGGTTCCTCGTGTACGGCTTCCTCGGTTCGGGTTGCTTCGCCGGCTTCCTCAATCCCGGTTCCTCGGTCCGGGTTGCTCGGTCCGGGTTGCTCGACACGGCTTCCTCGGTACGGGTTCCTCAGTCCGTCGCGATCGCCCGGAGCACGTCCAGCCGCGCCGCCCGGCCCGCCGGGCGAAGACCGGCGACCGCACCCGCCGCCAACCCGGCTATGAGCACCACCGCGAGCTGCCCCGGCGGGATCGCGAACGCACCCATCCCCGCACTGTCCGAGGCCCGCACCAGCGCCCAGCCGAGGAAGGCCCCTAGGCCGAGCCCGCCGATCGTCCCGAAGGCTGCCACCAGGACCGACTCCCAGCGCACCATCCCCCGCAGCTGGGCCCGGGTCTGACCGACCGCCCGCAGCAACCCCAGCTCCCTGGTCCGCTCGTGCACCGCCAGCGTCAGCGTGTTGGCGATTCCGAGCAGCGCGATCAGCACCGCCAGCGCCAGCAGCGCGTAGACCACCGAGAGCATCATGTCGACCCCGCCGGCCGCGCTCTCCGCGTACTGGTCCCGGTCCTGCACCCGCGGGTTCCCGAACGGCGCGGCGGCCTTCTCGACGGCGGCCCGGCCCGCGCCGAGCGACACCGAATCCTTCAGCCCGACCGCGACCATGGTGTCCGCGTCCTGCCCTCGGTGTGGGGCCCATGCCTGGCGGGTGATCAGATAGTCACCGGCCAAACCCTCGCTCTCGTAGAGGGCTCGGATGGTGAACGGGCCGCTCGCGCCGTCCGCGAAGGCGACGTTCACCGTCTGACCGAGCCGCCAGCCGCGCTGGTCCGCCTCACTGCGCGCGACCGCCAGACCGTCGGTGCCGAGCCCGTCGAGAGTGCCGTCGACGCGCCCGAGATCGACGATCCCGGCCAGTCGCGCCGGGTCGGTGACGTCCAGCACCCGCCCGTGGCCGTCGATCCGTGCGACGCCCCGGCCGAGACCCACCGTCTGCCGCACCTCCGGCAGTTGGGCGAGCGCGTCCGCCAGCTTGGGACTGACCCCGCTGCCGCCCGCGCCGAACGAGGGCGCGGTGACGGCGAGATCTCCGGCGAAGGACGAGTTCACCGTGGCGTCCAGGGTGGCCTTGACGGAGGCACCGAACACCGTGAACAACGTGACCACCGCGACGCCGATCATCAGGGCACTCGCCGTGGCCGCCGTGCGACGAGGTTGACGGGCCGCGTTGCGCCGGGCCAGTGTGCCGGACACCCCGCGCAGCCTGGGCAGCGGCGCGCCCAGCACCCGAACCGCGAGGGCGGCGGCAACGGGACCGAGCACCACCATCCCGGCCAGGACGCCCAGTGCACCGCCGGTGGTCAGCGCGACCGACGGCCCGTCCGTCGCACCGAGGACGGCGGCGGGGACTCCCACCGCGACCAGCAGTCCGCCGAGCACAGCCCGGACCCTGCCGGACCACCCCTCGGCCGCCCGGTCCACTCCGGTCTCACGCAGTGCCGCCAGCGGCGCGGTGCGGCCGGCCCGGACGGCCGGCAGCAGCGCCGATCCCATCGCGACCAGCGTGCCGACGAGCAACGGCGACACCACCGCGGCCGTACTGATCACCATGCCGCCCGTCGGCAGGGAGAAGCCGAGCACCGAGAACAGCGCCTTGAGCCCCGCGGCCACGCCGATCCCGGCGAGCAACCCACCGAGCGAGGCCAGCACGCCGACGACCAGCGCCTCCGCCAGCGTCGCACCGAGCACCTGGCCGCGCACCGCACCGAGTGCCCGCAGCAGGGCGTTCTCCCTGGTCCGCTGGGCGACCACGATCGCGAAGGTGTTGTGGATGGTGAAGGTGGCGACCAGCAGCGCGATCCCGGCGAAGACCAGCAGCAGCGTGGTGAACATGCTCAGGAACCGCCCCGACACCATCGCGGTGCTCTCCTGGGTGGCCGCCGTACCGGTGATCGCCTCCAGCCCGCTCGGCAGCTCCGGGGCGATCCGCTGCGCGAGCTCCCGCTGGGAGATCCCGTCCGCTGCCCGGATCTGGATCGAACCGGCTTGTCCGGCGCCCTTGGGCGTCAGATGACGCTCGGCGTCCCCGAGGGTCAGCGCGGTGAAGGTGCTCGGCCCCATCCCGTCCGCGCTGTCCCCGAAGGTGGCGATACCGACAACGGTGACGGTCACCGGATCGGGGGTGCGCAGCACGGTGGTGGAGCCGATGTGCAGCCCACCGGCCTTCGCCGCACCGCGGTTGACCACGGCCTCACCGGGTGCCTGCGGCGCGCGGCCCTCGGCGAGCCGGTAGGGGTTGAGCCGTCCGTCGGTGAGCCAGTTGCCGGCCAGGGTCGGCGGCCCCTGCCCGCCGACCGGCTTTCCGTCGCTGCCGACGAGTTGGCCGGCGCCCTGGACGGACGCCTCGGCGGCGGCCACCCCGGGGACGGCCCGCAACCGCTCGGTGAGCGCCGTGTCGACGGGCGCCCGCACCCCGCCGGGCGTGCCCGGGGAGTCCAGGACATCGGCACTGCGGACCACCACGTCGGTACCGGCGTTGGCGTCGGCGAACAGGGTGTCGAAGTTGGAGCGCAGGGTGTCGCCGAGCACCATCGTCCCGGTCAGGAAGGCGACCCCGAGCAGGATCGACAGGAAGGTGGCGATCAGGCGCCGCTTGTGTGCGCCCAGGGAGCGCAGGCTGAGCCGGGCGGCGGCGCTCGCGGAGCTCATGACCGCCCCCGTTCGAAGGCCTTCAGCCGGTCCAGCACCCGGCCCGCGCTCGGCTGCTCCATCCGGTCGACCAGCCGGCCGTCCGCGAGGAACAGGGCCTGGTCGGCGTACCCGGCCGCCATCGGGTCGTGGGTGACCATGACGACGGCCTGCCCCATCTCGTCGACGGCTCGGCGCAGCAGGCCGAGCACTTCGCCGCCGGTGCGGGAGTCGAGGTTGCCGGTGGGTTCGTCGGCGAAGACCACCTGCGGTCGCCCGGCGAGCGCCCGGGCCACGGCGACGCGCTGCTGCTGGCCGCCGGAGAGCTCGCTCGGGCGGTGGTGCAGCCGGTCGCCGAGGCCGACCACGCCGATCAGCGTGTCCAGCCAGCCCTGGTCGGGCGCGGCGCCGGCCAGGTCGAGCGGAAGGGTGATGTTCTCCCGGACGGTCAAGGTGGGCACCAGGTTGAACGCCTGGAACACGAAGCCGATCCGGTCCCGGCGCAGCAGGGTGAGCCGCCGGTCGCCGAGCGGGCCGAGTTCGGTACCGCCGATGTAGGACCGGCCCTCCGTGAGGGTGTCGAGACCGGCCGCGCAGTGCATCAGCGTGGACTTGCCCGAGCCGGACGGGCCCATGATCGCGGTGAACTCCCCGGCCGGGAAGTCGACCGTGACATGGTCCAGCGCCCGGACCACGGTGTCGCCGACGCCGTAGACCTTCACGGCGTCGACGACCCGGGCGGCGGTGTCGCGAACGACATCGAGCGTGCTCACTTTCCCGCGCCCCCTCGGTCCTGTCCGCGTCGTGTCTCGGTGAGGACGGCCCGCTTGGCGCGGTACTCCTCGGCGTCGATGTCTCCCTCGGCGTACCGGCGGCCCAGCACGGCGAGCGGGTGGTCCGCCCCGGCAACGCAGCCCCGGCGCCAGAGCGTCCGACGCAGGACGACGATCACAAGGAACACGACGGCGGCCCAGGCCAGCGGGATCAGCAGGATCCAGGGCCCGGGCCAGTGCCCGTCGTGGTCGGCCAACAGGGTGTACATGGTGGTTCATCTCCTCGGCGGTGGACTCCAGCCGCTTCGGGGTGCGTCCCGAAGCACCTTGAGCCTCCCGCCGGGGGTCCTGCTCCCGCGTCCTCCGGGCAGCGGCTCTTGGGGTACTCCCGCGGGAGTACGAGCGGGCGTCGGACGAGGCGCGGGAAGTACCCGGCGAAGGCGGGACGAGTGGCAGAACAGGCGCGACCGACCAACCGGGCGGCCCCGGACGAGCTGGGCGACACCCCGGCGGACCGGCGCGGGTCGGGCCGGGCCGGGCCCAGGGCAACCGGGGCAGCAGCCGGTCCCCGCTCGACCGAACGGGCCTCAGCCCAGCCAGCCGGGTCGAACCAGCCCCGACTCGTAGGCGAGCACGACGAGCTGAGCCCGGTCCCGCACACCGAGCTTCACCATCGCCCGGCTGACGTGCGTCTTCGCGGTCAGCGGGCTGACCACCAGGCGGCGGGCGATGTCCACGTTGGACAGCCCCAGGCCCACCAGCGCCAGCACCTCCCGCTCCCGCTCGGTGAGCGCCGAGATGTCCGGGAGCCCCGCCGGGGTCCGCTCCGGCGCCTTGGAACGGGCGGCGAACTCGCCGATCAGCCGGCGCGTCACCCCCGGCGAGAGCAGGGCGTCGCCCGCGGCCGCGACCCGGACGGCACGCAGCAACTCGGCCGGTTCGGTGTCCTTGACCAGGAACCCGGCCGCTCCGGAGCGCAGCGCTTCGAAGACGTACTCGTCCAGCTCGAAGGTGGTCAGGACGACCACCCGCACCTCGGACAGGGCCGGTTCGGCGGCGATCCTACGGGTCGCCTCCAGCCCGTCCGTCCGGGGCATCCTGATGTCCATCAGGACGACGTCCGGGCGGAGTTCGCGGGTGAGACGGACGGCGGCCTCGCCGTCGTCCGCCTCACCGACCACGGTGAGGTCGTCCTGCTGGTCGAGCAGCGCCCGAAAGCCCGCCCGCACCAGCACCTGGTCGTCCGCCAGGAGTACCCGGATCACTCGTCCTCCGCCCCGGCCGTGGGCAGCGTCGCCCGGACCCGGAATCCGCCGCCCGCCGGCGGCCCCGCCGTGAGGGTGCCGCCGAACGCGGCGACCCGCTCCCGCATCCCGGTCAGCCCGCTGCCGCTGCCGCCCGCGTCACCGCCGGCGGCCGGGCCCGGGTCGTCGACCGTGACGACCAGGGCGGCCGGGTCCGTCCAGTCCAGGCCGACGGTCGCCTGCCGGGCGACCGAGTGCCGGATCACGTTGGTCAATGCCTCCTGGACGATCCGGAAGGCCGTCAGGTCGACACCCGCAGCCGCGGCCCGCCGGCGGCCCGTCTCGCGCACCACCACGGCCAGCCCGGCCCGCTCCGCCTGCTCGGTCAGCTCGTCGAGCCGGGCCAGCCCGGGCGCCGGGCCGCGCGGCGCCGCCACCCCCGGTCCGCGCAGCGTCCCGAGCACCTGGCGGACCTCGCCGAGAGCCTCCTTGCTGGTCGCCTTGATCGTGGCCAGTGCCGAACGGGCCTGCTCCGGTCTGCTGTCGATCAGTTCGAGTGCGACCCCGGCCTGGACGGTGATCAGCGACAGGCTGTGGGCCAGGATGTCGTGCAACTCCCGTGCCATCCGCAGCCGCTCCTCGTCGGCCCGGCGCTGCTCCTGCTGCCGGCGGTACTCCCGGTGGGCGGCGATCTGCTCCCGCCGGAACCGGACGATCTCGGCGACCGACAGCACCAGCAGCAGCCAGGCCACCAGCCCCAGCTCCTGCCACCAGGCGATCGTCGGCGGCGGCGTGCGCAGCCATCCCGTCGGCACCACGAAGGTGATCAGGACATGCGCGAGGTAGACCCCGCCCAGGCCGGCCCAGGCGGCCTTCCGGTGCCCGGAGGCGACCGCCACGCAGCAGGCGATCACCCAGCTGGCGAAGACCGGCCCGTACGGATACCCGGCGACCAGGTACAGCCCGGTGACGGCCGAACTGCCCGCCACCGCCGCCACCGGCCACCGGCGGCGCAGCACCAACAGGGCCGGCCCGAGCAGCAACAGCAGATAGCCGAAGGTGTCCAGTTGGACCCGGCCGCTCTGGTGCTGCGCGGCCGCCGTGGACCCCACCACCTGCACCGCCGCGACCACCAGCGCCGCGGCCACCGGCCACCCCGCCTTCGCGGCCCGCACCCACGGCGGGCGCCAGGGCTCGGCCTGTCCGTCCACAGGTGTGTCGGGCCCGTACTCGGGCACGGGGTGCCGGCCGGGGCCGGGCTGCTCCTCCGACGACGGCCCGGGGCGCGCCCGCGGCGGCTGGGGTGTAGGCGGCGTCATGCCCGGAAGGCTAGACCCCGGGCGCGCCCCACCGCGTCACCCGACAGTGGCGTTCGGGCGTACTCCCGCGGGAGTACGCCCGAAGCGCGTCGGCGAAAGCGCGCCGGCCCCACGTACCTCCGCCACAGGCGCACCGGCCAGGATCGCGTGGAGCCGCGACGCACCGCCCGCGTTCGGACCGGTCCGACGCGACCTCCTCCTCCGCTACGACGACGCGGCGGCCTCGGCCCCGGCCTCCTCCGCCGTCGCCGAGGGCTCCGGCCGGGCCAGCGCCACCACCAGCTCGCCGTCGTCCACCTCCGCGATCAAGGTGTCCCCCTCCTGCACCGTGCCGTCCAGCAGCAGGTTGGAGATCCGGTTGTCCAGCTCCGACTGGATGGTGCGGCGCAGCGGCCGCGCCCCGAACTCCGGCTGGTAGCCCCGGTTCACCAGCCACTCCTTGGCCCCGTCGGTGATCTCCAGGCGCACGTCCTGGGCCTTCAGCCGACGCCGGCTGCGCTCCAGCATCAGGTCGACCACCTTGAGGAGGTCCTTGCGGGAGAGCGCGTGGAAGACGATCACCTCGTCGATCCGGTTGAGGAACTCCGGCCGGAAGTGCGTCCGCAGGTCCAGCATCAGGTCGTCCCTGATCTCGTCCACATCGCCCGCGTGGTCGAGGATCCGCTGCGACCCGATGTTGCTGGTCATGATGACCACGGTGTTGCGGAAGTCGACCGTACGCCCCTGGGCGTCCGTCAGCCGCCCGTCGTCCAACACCTGGAGCAGCAGGTTGAAGACGTCCGGGTGGGCCTTCTCCACCTCGTCGAAGAGCAGCACGCTGTACGGCTTGCGGCGGACCGCCTCGGTGAGCTGCCCCGCCTCGTCGTAGCCGACGTACCCGGGCGGGGAGCCGACCAGCCGGGAGACGGTGTGCTTCTCCTGGAACTCGCTCATGTCGAATCGGATCATCCGGTCCGGGTCGCCGAACAGCAGCGCGGCCAGCGCCTTGGCGAGCTCCGTCTTGCCGACGCCGGTCGGCCCGAGGAACAGGAAGGACCCGGTCGGCCGCTCCGGATCGCCCATCCCGGCCCGGCCGCGCCGCACCGCCTGCGCGACGGCCGTGACCGCCTGGTCCTGTCCGATCACCTTCTGGTGCAGGTGGTCCTCCAACTGGAGCAGCCGTTCGCGCTCGGTCGCGTTCAGCTCGGCGACCGGGATGCCCGTCCGACCCGAGAGCACCTGCGCGATGTCCTCCGCGGTGACGGCGACGACCTCCTCGCGGGACTCGGTGATCGCGGCCAGCTCGTCCTCGGTCTGCCGCAGCTCGGTCTTGAGGTTGGCGGCCCGCACGAACTCCTCGTCCGAGACGGCCTCCTCCAGCTCGCGGCGCAGCTTGGTGATCCGGTCCTGCACCGGCATCGACTCGGTGGATCCGCTCAGGCTGCGCAACCGCACCCGCGCGCCGGCCTGGTCCAGCAGGTCGATCGCCTTGTCGGGCAGGAAACGGTCACTGACGTAGCGGTCGGAGAGGCTCGCCGCGGCGTCCAGCGCCTCGTCGGTGAACCGCACCTGGTGATGCGCCTCGTACGCGTCCCGCAGCCCGTGCAGGATCTCGACCGTCTCCTCGACGCTCGGCTCGGGCACCAGCACCGGCTGGAAGCGGCGCTCCAGCGCGGCGTCCTTCTCGACGTGCTTGCGGTACTCGTCCAGCGTGGTGGCGCCCACCACGCTCAGCTCGCCCCGGGCCAACGCCGGCTTGAGGATGTTGCCCGCGTCCATCGAGCCCTCGCCCCCGCCGCCCGCGCCGACCACGGTGTGCAGCTCGTCCAGGAAGAGGATCACGCTCTTCTCCGCCGCCGTGACCTCGTCGATCACGCTCTTCAGCCGTTCCTCGAACTCACCGCGGTACTTGGAGCCCGCCACCAGCCCGGTGAGGTCGAGCGCGACCACCCGCTTGTCACGGAGGCTCTGCGGAACGTCCCCGGAGATGATCCGCTGCGCCAGTCCCTCGACGATGGCGGTCTTGCCGACACCCGGCTCACCGATCAGCACCGGATTGTTCTTGGTGCGGCGGGAGAGGATCTCGACGGTCTGCTCGATCTCCTCGGCGCGCCCGACCACCGGGTCCAGCCGGCCCGCGCGCGCCTCCTCGGTCAGGTCGCGGCCGTACTCGTCCAGGGTCGGCGTCTGGCTCGGGTGCGCGCCGGTGCTGCCGCGCTCACCACCCGTCCCCCGCCCGTCCATCACCGTACGCAGCGCCTCCGGCGAGGGCGCCGCGTTGCGCAGGGCCGTACCGGCACCCGAGCGCTCCTCTTCTTGCAGCGCGCCGAGGATGTGCTCCGGCCCGATGTACGAGGCGCCGGCCTCCTGCGACCGGGCGTGCGCGGCGAGCAGCGCGCGCTTGGCGGACGGCGAGAGCGCGGGGCGGCCCTCCGTCGCCTGCGCCCCGTCCCCGGAGGGCAGTTCCTTGCCCACGTCCTCGCCGAGCTGATCGGGGTCGATACCGGCGCGCTCCAGCATCCGGCGCGACGCGTCCACCCGGGTGGCGGCCCAGACCAGGTGCGCCGTGTCGAGGTAGCCGCTCCCGTCCTCAGTGGCACGTCGCGCGGCGAGCGACAGCAACTCCTGCGAGGACTCGCTCAGCAGCCGCCCGATCGGCACCCGCTGCACGGCGGGCGGGGAAGCCATCGGGCTCATTCCGAAGAACCGGCTGAGCAGGTCGGAGAACGGGTCGTTCGATCCGAACGGGGGCATGGTCACCGTGGTTCACCTCTCCCAAGCAGTCTGGGCCCACACAAACACAGCCTCCCGGCGGTCGCCTCCCGGGCAGGACCGGTCGACTGGCGCCGGACCCGCCCCCGTTCAGGTAGCGGTCACGGACCCGTCACCTGGTCCAGCAGCAGCCCGCCGCTGTAGGTGACGGCCATCGCGAGCATCCCGCCCGCCACGTTCCGCAGCACCGCCCGCACCGGCCCGGCACCACCCAGCCGGGCGCTCACCCAGCCCGACGCCGTGAGCGCCAGCAGGACGGCCAGGACCGTCACCCCCAGCCGCCAGGACTCCGGCGGCAGCAGGACCGCGAGCAGCGGCACCAGCGCGCCCAGGGTGAAGGCGGCGGCGCTGGCGAACGCCGCGTGCCACGGATTGGTCAGTACCTTCGGATCGATCCCCAACTCGGTGTGCGCGTGCGCGGCCAGCGCGTCCCGCTCGGTGAGCGCCACGGCCACCTCGCGGGCCAGCGCGTCGTCGAGTCCGGCGCCCCGGAAGAAGTCGGTCAGCTCGTCCAGCTCCCCCTCCGGATCCTCCGCCAGCTCGCGCCGCTCCTTCGCCAACGCGGCCTGCTCGGTGTCCCGTTGCGTGCTGACCGAGACATACTCCCCGGCCGCCATCGACATCGCCCCGGCCAGCAGACCCGCCACACCCGCCACCACCAGCGCCGTCCGCGAACCGGACGCGCCGGCGACACCGGTCACGATGCCCGCCGTCGAAACCACACCGTCATTGGCGCCGAGCACGGCCGCCCGCAGCCAGTTGAGCCGCGACGACAGCTCGGCCCGGCTCTCACCCGGCGCCCGGGCGGCCTCCTCCCCGGCCGCCGGCGCCGCTGGGGTCCGTCCGTCCATCAGCGTCCACCTCCGATCGTCCCCCAGGGCTACCCGCCCACCCGATGATCACTCGCCCCACCCACCCCCGCACGTCCACCGGGGCCCCTGCCGGGGCCCGCCCGAAGACCCCGGGAACGACTCAGGGCCAGTTCGTGAGGATCACTCCTCCGAACCGGCCCTTCAGCGCTGTGGGCGCGGACGGTTTCGAACCGCCGACATCTGCTTTGTAAGAGCAGCGCTCTACCACTGAGCTACGCGCCCCCGATCGCGGCCCGGTGGGGGCACGACGACTGCCTAGCGTACCTGGTCCGGGAGGTGGTGTGGTGCAGGTGATCGGGGAGTGGGACGGGTAGGGGTGATGGTGGGGTGGAGCGATCGGGAACAATGGGCAGTGGATCAGCGGTCGGAGCAGGGAGCGCGCAGTGAGGGTGGCCGGCGGGATCGGGCGGGGGCGGCGGCCGGGGAGTGCGGTGGCCGAGGTGCTGGTGTTGCCACTGGTGCTCGCCGGTGCGCTCGGGGCTGCCGGGGCGGCGTCGTTCGGCACGGGCGGGGGCTGGTGGGGCCGGCGCGGCGGTGAGGGGGTGCGGGCGGACGCGAAGGCGGCCCGGGACGCGGCGCAGCAGGCGTTCTACGAGCTGGACTCCACCCAGCGTGAGGTGCGGCTGGCGGTGGAGACGGTGCGCGCGGCGGAGGACGGCGCGACGGCGGGACGGGCGGCGGCGGACTTCGAGGCGATCTCGGGCCGGGTCGACCAGGTCACCGTGAACTACCTGGCGGCGCTGGACGCGCACGATCTGGACGCCGAGGAGCTGGAGTCCGGTGCCGCGGCACGGGCCCGGCACCAGTTGCAGGACGTGAAGGGGCAGCTCGGGGCGGCGCAGGCGGAGCTGAACGACTTCCTTCGACGCTTGCAGCCGGTGCTGCAGCACGCCGAGTCGCAGCTGATGCGGGTGACCCCGGCGGTGGAGCAGGCGAAGCGGTCGCTGCTGAACGCGACCACCACGCTGGAGGCGGTGCGCGGCGCGGGGCTGAAGGCGGACGACCTGGCGGCCCGGCTGGCCGAGCTGAGCCCGGAGCTGGGCCGCCTGAACGAGGGCGCGGGCCGGCACGGGGTGGCGGCGACGCTGCAACGGGCGGAGCGGGTGCGGGAGCGGGCCGACGCGATCGCGGCGGACGCGGAGCACCTGCCGGAACGGGCGGGGGAGATCGACCGGCGGGTGGCCAGTCTGCGGACCCGTGTACAGGCGCTGGAGACCAAGGCCGCCACGGTGGAGCCGGCGCTGAGCGAGCTGCGGCGGCGGTTCGCCACGGCCTGCTGGCAGGACCTCCAGCGGGTGCCGGACCAGGTGGCGCAGACGGGTCACGCGGCGGAGCAGAAGCTCGCCGAGGCGGCGCGGGCGCGCGACGAGCAGCGCTGGGCGGACGCGACGGGCGCGATCGGCACCGTGCGCGCGTTGCTGGACACCGCGGACGGCTCGGTGGTCGCGGTGAACGAGCGGCTGCGGCAGCTGAACGAGGTGCAGCACGATCCGAACCGGGAGATCGAGCGGACCCGTTTCGCGCTCCGGGACGCCCAACGCCTGGCGATGGCGGGCCGGCAGGCGCCGGACCCGCGGCACGCGGCTCCGCTGGACGCGGCGGTGGGCCGGCTGGACCGGGCGGTGGCGACGCTGGAGGCGGCGGGCCGGCACCCCGACTACTGGCACTTCCTGACCGAGCTGGCCGCGGTGCGGGAGACGGCGGCGCACGTCGTGGAGCTGATCCGGGAGGATCTGGGCAGCCACCGCTGACGGGGACCGCCTGCGACGCCGGCGGGCACCGGGCTACCCTGCGGGTATGCCACGCTACGACTTCCGCTGCCGCTCCTGCGGCGCCACGTTCGAACTCCGCCGCACGATGGCGCAGGCCAATGACCCCGCGGTCTGCCCGCAGGGTCACGAGGACACCGTGAAGCTGCTCTCGGCCGTCGCCGTGACCGGCGGCGCGTCCGGCGGCGCCGCGCAGCAGGCCCCGGCCGGTGGCGGGGGCGGCTGCTGCGGCGGCGGTTGCTGCGGCTGAGGCCGAGGCCGGGGCCGGGGCCGAGGCCGAGGCCGCAGCTGAGGCTGAGGTGCGGCGACCGGGGCCGGGGCCGAACCTCAGCCGTTGACGACGGCGTCCACCGCGCGGGCGTCCACTCCGCCCCGGACGCGGGCCAGGAACTGGCGGATGATCTCCTCCCCCGCCGCCACGCCCACCTGGTCGAGGGCGGTGACGCCGGGGGCGGTCCAGCCGCTGTCGGCGAGTTCGCCGTGCCCGGGGCGCCAGGCGGCGTCGGCGGCGAGCAGCAGGTCCGCGTCGAGCAGCGAGTCACCGGCGGCCAGGACGGTGGCGCCGCCGACCCGCCGCTCGACCTCGGCCAAGGCGGCGCTCTTGCTCAGCGGCGCGGGCACCGCGTACACCTTGCGGCCCTGCAGCGAGACGGTCCAGCCTCGCTCGGCGCACCAGCCGGTGAGCTCGTCGAGCCAGCCGACCGGCAGTTCGGCGCGCTCGACGACCAGGTAGGCGAACAGCTCGTCGGCGACCCGCCGCTTGTGCGTCCACTCCGGGTCCGCGCAGAGCGCCAGGTGTTCGACCACCTCGGCCAGCGGCACCGACGCGGTGGCCAGCCGGCCGGCCACCTCGGCCTGCCAGTCCTCGTCCGGGACGCCGTTGACGAGCAGCCGGCCGCCGTTGCTGCAGATCGCGTAGGCGGGGACCCATCCCGGCGTCGGGCCGGGCAGGTTGACCCGCTCGTACTGCGTCCTGGTCCGGGTGGTGGCGGGGACGAGGAGTGCCTCGCGGGCGAGTTCGACGAGCAGTTCGGCGGCCTGCTCGGTCATGAACGAGAGCGCCTTGCCGTCGTGCACCTCGACGGAGAGCAGGCGCGGTGCGAGACGGTCGGGCACGTCCAGGGCGAGGGCGCGGTTGCTGTAGATCAGGGTGCGGTCGAGGTCGCTCGCGACCAGGTAACCACGGGGACTGCTCATCGGGTTCAGGACTCCTTCAGCAGGACGGCCGTGCCGGAGGCGCCGGTCGCACCCCGGCTGTAGCGGGGGTGGATCAGGCCGACGCAGGAGTACGGCAGATCGTCCACCTCCTCGACGGGGATGCCGCGCTGGGCGGCGAGCAGCCGGACGTGGTCGAGATCGGCGCCGGTGCCGCGCCGGGCGAGCACCCGCCAGGGGACCCGGCGCAGCATGACCCGGGTGGTCTCGCCGACGCCCGGCTTGACCAGGTTGACGTTGTCGATGCCGTACTCGGCGCTGATCCTCTCGACGGCGGCCCAGCCCGCCCAGTCGGGGGTGCGGTCCTCGCCGGCGAGCCGGTCGGCTGCCAGTCGGACCTCGTCCCGGACCTCGGCGAAGTGGTCGGCGACGGTGTCCAGGAAGGCTCCGGAGACATCCCCGCCGGCCAGCTCGGTGTAGTGCTTGGCGCCGTGGAAGTCGTCCGGTCCGATCAGGTCGGTGCGCAGCACGGTGCGGGAGATCAGGCCGGAGACGGTCGAGTTGAGGCAGGCGGACGGGATGAGGAAGTCGTCCCGGGTGCCGTAGGTGCGCACGCAGCGGCCGGGGTCGGCGAGGACGGCCAGTTCGGGGTCGAACGCGGTGCCGGCCAGGGCCTCGCCGAGCTCGCGGGTGATCGCGCCCTTGCCGGTCCAACCGTCGACGAACACCACGTCGGGGGCGTGGTGGTGGGCGTCCAGGTAGCGCACGGCGACCGGGTCCAGGCCGCGGCCGCGGATGATCGAGACCGCGTAGTGCGGGGTGTCCAGGCCGTGTGCGAAGGCCAGCCAGCGGCGGATCAGGACCCCCACCGGGGTACCGGCCCGGGCCAGCGAGGCGAGCACCAGGCCGCGGCCGCGCTCGCGCACCAGCGTCTCCGCGACGGTGCCGACGGCGAGCGCGATGCGGCGGGCGCTGATCCGCAGCGCCTGGTGGAACAGCTCCTGGTACTCGGGGCTGGGCTGGTACTCGACCGGCAGCGACTCGGCGTAGTGGGCACCGCCGTTCTGGACGGCCTCCTCACGCTCCTCGGTGGGGGCCTCCAGCGGGACGTCGGAGAGGTCCTTGAGCAGCCAGGACACCTCGTCGGCCCGGTAGGAGGAGAACTCCGGGCCGTGCAGCGGGGTGGGCAAGGCGGACGCCGCCCGGGCCGGCCGGTGCGAGGGCAGCACGGCGAGCACCACCCGGTCGGTGACCCGGCGCAGCTGGGCGAGCAGGGACCGCTCGCCCTCGTGCAGCTCGGGGGTGTCGGCCACGTCGTCGACCACCAGCACGACCGCGTCGAAGCGGCGGGCCGGGTCGGCGCCGGGGGCGACGTTGTAGACGAAGCGCTCGCGCGAGCCGCCGTCCTGCGGTCCGTCGTGGGCGGGGAACGAGAGTCGGGTGCGGATGGCGTAGCCCGGGTCGTCCACCGCGAGGACGGGCGAGCGGGTGGTGGTGGAGTAGCGGACCCGCTCCGCGCCGTTCGCGAGGCGGTCGGCGAGGGCACCGGCGAGGCGCAGCGGCGCGTACATCAGCTCCTCGCAGCCGAGGACCAGCACGCGACCTTCGTCGGCCGAGACCGAGGCCGAGGCAGGGGCCGAACCCGAGGCCGAACCGGAGGCCGAGGCAGGGGCCGAACCCGAGGCCGGCGCAGGCTCCAGGGCCGAGGCCAGCTGGGCAGCCAACCGCGGGAGCACCGCTTCGAGCCGCGCCCGGTGAACGGCGTCGAAGCCGTGCCGCCCGCCGTCCGGCAGGCCCTCGGGCCAGTCGAGGGCGACCCGCACCAGCGGGGCGGGGTCGGCGGCCGGCGGTTCCGGCGCCGGGCCGACCTCGGCGATCAGCCGCTCGGCGCGGGCGAGGATGTCGTCGGGCAGCTCGACGCCGCCGCTGGCGGTGGCGACCAGGTCGAGCCGGGTGCCGAGTCGGGCGGCGGTGTCGGCCAGCCGGCGGCGGTCGGCCTCGTCGCGCAGGTCGACCAGGGCGACCACGACGTAGTGCTCCCGCGGGTACTCGGCGTGCAGCTCGCGGATGGTGTTGAGGACGGTGGTGCCGGTGGAGAACTCGTCGTCCACCAGGACCAGCGGGCCGTCCCCGGCCAGCAGCGCCGGGTCGGCGGGCAGCAGCAGGTGGGAGGTCGCGTGCGAGTGCTCCTCCTCGAAGCCGCCGACCGGGGTCACCCCCGTCACCGGGCGGCGGGTGGAGTGCAGATAGGGGGCCTCCAGCCCGTCGGCGACGCTGTGGCCGAGGCCGGTGGCGGTCTCGGCGTAGCCGAGCACGACGGCGCGTGCGGCCGCCTCCTCGCCCAGCAGCTCGCGCACCCGGCGGCCGAGGTCGAGGCCGGCGCCGTGCACCACGGACGGGCGCTGCGGGACGTGCTTGCCGAGCACGGTGGAGACCAGCAGGTGGGCGCGCTTGCGGTTCTCGCGCAGGGCCAGGCCGACCAGTTCGGGGAGGCGGTCCGAGCCGGTCAGGCCGACACCGGCCCGGTCGGCCACCCAGCGGCCGGTCCACTCTTGCTGTGCTGTCACTACTGGTCCTGCCTTCGATGGTGCGAGTCGTGCGATCGGTGCGAGGTCGTACAGGTCATGCGGGTCGTACAGGTCATGCGGGTCGTGCGGGTCGTGCGGGTCATGCGGGTCGTACAGGTCATGCAGGTCATGCAGGTCATGCGGGTCGTGCAGCCGGGTCACCCGCAGAGGCAGGCCGAGAGCAGCTCGGCGAAGCTGACGTCCTCCCGCGCCACCCCGAACACCTCGGCGCGCAGCATCACCCGCTCCGCCCAGGCCCGGTGCGGCTTGGCCTCGTTCATCTTGTTGGTGTACGCCGAGCGCAGCACCCCGCCGCCCCCGCGCTCCTGGTCCAGGATGTCCCGGGCGTCGCTGTACTCCTCGTGGGTGACCACGGAGAGCGCGTGCACGGCGGGGACGTGGCTGGGGTGGATGCAGGTCTTGCCGAGCAGCCCGTTGGCCCGGTCGAGTTCGATCTCGCGGATCAGCCCGTCCAGGTCGTGCTCGATGATCCGCTGGCGCACCGCCTCCCCGGAGGGCTCCGCCTCGGCGAAGGGGGTGCGGCGCAGCTGCGGCTTGAACATCCTTTCCTGCACCGGGAAGTACTCCCAGACCGGCCCGGTCACGGTGAACCCGGTGCCGTCGGCCCGGCCGAGCACGTTGACCACGTCCCCGATCACCGCCGCGACCAGGGCGACGTCGTACGCGGTGAGATCGGGCGAGCGGCGCAGCCCGTACGCGGAGCAGAGGTCGGTGACCCCGAGGCGGACGGCGAGGACGCGGTCGCGGTACTTGTCGAGGAGCCGGGCGATGCCGAACAGCTGCTCGCGGCGGGTCTCCAGGTGAGCCAGTTCGGGGGACTCCAGGACGGGCATGGCGAACAGCCGCCGCCCGGTGGCCGCCTCGGCCGAGGCGAGGGCCTCCAGGAAGTCGCCGCCGCTCTCGTCGGTGAACTTCGGCAGCACGAAGCCGGTCAGCAGCCCGATGGCCGGGCCGAGCCGGTCGGCGAGGTCGGTGATCTGAGCGGCGGCGCGAACCCTGATGAAGAGGAGGGGCAGGTCTTGTGTGCAATCGGTGGAGGTTTCGACGGTGGCGGCCGTCCCGGAGGTCACTCCCCTCACCTCTCCCAGCCATCCGCCGGACCGCTCGCCACCGACCCCGGCCCGGCCCCCGTCACCCGGCTCGTCGAACAGCTCGCCGAGCTGCGCCACCAGGTTGGCCTCGGCGGCGGTCACCTCGTGGTCGGCGATCGCGTCCTCCAGGCAGAGCACCATCGAGACGACGCCCCGGCCGGCCTGCTTGCGGATGTCGCTGCCCAGCGTCGGCCTGGTGGCGGGGCTGTACAGGGTCGCGCCGAGGGCGGTGGCCAGGACGGCCGCCTCGCTCTCCGCCGAGAAGGCCCGGGGCTGTTCGAGGAAGAGCCGGCCGCGTACGTCGTCGGCGAGGTGGCCGAAATGGCGCATGGTGCTCTCCTCAGGGTTGCGGGGCCGCCGGACCGGCGGGGCTCGTGCTCAAGGGCGTAGGGGGTACTCGCGGCGCTGCGAGGGACGTGCGGGGAGGTGCGGCGGGGCGTTGCTCGGGGCGTGCGGGGAAGGACGGGGTGTGCGGGAGGATGCTCGGAGCCTGCTCGGAGGGTGCCGCGATCAGGCGTGGAGTCGGACTGCGGAAGGTCGGGGTGCGGGCCGTCGGGCACCGTTCCGGGGTGCGGGGCGTCACGATGGTTAACCGGTCCACCGGGCCCGGTGGTTCCCGGGCACGCGCTGCTGATCCCCCTCGCCGAACCCCCTGAGGCCCTCTGGCCGCCCATCGTACGGATGGCTTCCGGTCGAATGCGGTTCCGAAACATCGAATTCTCGGAAGATTACCCTCCGCTTCACAAAGCGCAAGCATTGGCAAAGTCCCACGGTTTCACCACCTTCGGTCACGTTGTCCGAAGGGGTGGCGAACAGGCAGGATGGTCGGCTATGACGCACGTGATGGCCAAGGGCGCCAACATCGCACTGCCGGTGGCGGCGGTCCGCGCCGTGCTGCGCTGGAGCGCCACGCCCGGTGCGCCGGACGTGGACGCGTCGGCGCTGCTGCTCGGCGCCGACGGCAGGGTTCGTTCCGATGCCGACTTCGTCTTCTACAACCAGCCCAGACACCCCTCGGGCCTGGTGCGCCACCTGCCCAAGCAACAGACCTCCGCCGGCACCGAGATCGCCGACACCGTGGAGGCGGAGCTCACCAAGCTACCGCCCGAGGTGGACCGGGTGGTCCTGGCCGGCTCCTCCGAGGGCGGCTCGTTCCGTACGGTGACCGGTCTGCGTCTGCTGCTGTTCGACGCCGGCGCCGGGGAGGGCGCCGCGGCGCTCGCCGAGTTCGCGATGCCCGAGAGCGACGACGTCACCGCGCTGGTCGCGGGCGAGCTCTACCGCCGGGCCGGGTCGTGGAAGTTCCGGGCCGTCGGCCAGGGCTACGCCTCCGGGCTGATCGGCCTGGCCACCGACTTCGGGATCACCGTCGAGGACGGCGCGGGCGAGTCCCAGGACGCCGGACCGGCCGACCGGCCCGACCCGCACGCTCCGGCGACGGACCCGCGTGCCGCCCTGCCGGACCCCCGCCCGACCCCGCGGGCCGAGCCGGGCACGTACACCCTGGCCCCCGCCGTGCCGCTCACCGCCGCCCCGCAGCCGCCCACGTCGGCACCGGTCGTGCCCGCCCACACTCCGCCGCCGCCACCGGCCCCGCCGGCGATGCCGACGACCGCGCCGACCATCCCGCCGGCACCCCCCGCCCAGCGGCCGGGGTACGGCTACCCGCAGCAGCCCGCCCCGCGGCAGCAGGGCGGCTACGGCTACCCCCCGCAGGCCCCGCGCCCCGGGTACGGGTACCCCCAGCCGGCCCACCAGGCCCCGCAGCAGACCTACCCGCCGCACCAGCCGGCCGCCGGCTACGGGTACCCGCAGCCGCCCGCACCCCAGCAGGCCCCGCAGCAGGGTGGCTACGGCTACCCCCCGCCGAACACCGCCCCACAGCCCCAGCAGCAGCCCGCGCCGCCGGCCCCCCAGCCGCCGGCCACCGAGGAGTTCGCGCTGCCGCCGCAGGGCCCGCAGTTCCAGCCCCGCTGACAGCCACCGCCCGCGAACAGGGCCGCCCGCACGACTGCCCGCACGACCGCGGGCACCGGCACCACCACCGGCTCAGCCGAGCCGGCCGCGCGGCTACTCCGGCCCCGAAGCGCTCTTGTACCCGCGCTGCCACTGCATCCCGAAGCCGTACAGCCGGTCGATGTCCGCCTGGAAACCGTTGACGTAGCGCACCTCCCGGCGCACCGTCAGCTGGTTGTCGCCGGCGTTCTCGATCAGCACCACCGCGCAGGAGCGGGCCGCCGGGGCGCGCTCCTCCAGCTTGATCTCGATCCGCGGACCGGTCTGCGGCACGATCGTCACCACCGCGTTGGCCTGCTCGAACGCCGGTGTGCCGTCGTAGATGTAGACGAAGATGAGCAGGCGCTTGAACTGGTCCTTCTTCTCCAGGTTCACGTACATCGTCTCGCCGGACGGCGCCCCGTACTGGTCGTCGCCGCTGAGCTTCACGTAGGGCGCGTGCCGGAGGTCGCCGAAGTAGCCGCCGAGCGGCTGCACCACGCCCCGCCTGCCGTCGGAGAGTTCGTACATGCAGGCCAGGTCGAGGTCGACGTTGAGCTGGGCGCTCTGCTGGGCGTCCGGCTCCATCGGACTGAGGATGCGCGGGCTGAACCAGCGCTTGAGCGCGTCCCGGCCGGAGGCGCGCGGCGCTCCTATCCGGGTGGTCCAGTGCAGGTTGACGTAGAGGTAGCCGGTGGTGGCCGCGGCCCCGGTGATGGCGTGCTGCGGCGTCGACTTGGTGAGTGTGATCTTGTGCTGCCCGCCCGGGTCCAGGGTGTTCCGCTCCCCGCGCAGGTACTCCCAAATCGAGGCCATCCCAGTCCTCCCCCAGGGGCCGGTCGGTCGGTCCGACGGTCCCGCCGCTCAATGATCCGGCATCAGCCCGCCCGGCGGATACCCGAACTCTCTACCCAGCCACGTGAACCGGACACCGCCCCGGCGGGCGCGAAACACCGCCGCGGCGCGTACGGGGCCGCGCCGGCGCGCGGAACGCCCCCGGGCACCGGGCGCGGCCGGGCCAGGGGCTCCGCCGGCCCCGGCCCACGGCCGACGGCGGGTCGGCTGGCGGGGTGAAGGTCCCCTCCCGTAACATGCCGCCCCTTCGGACGCGATATCGTCTAGCCGCACAGGTGTCCCGACCGCCCCTGCCCGGGCGCGGCGGGCGCGCCCGGCGGCAAGGACGCACCGTCAGGCCCGGTCCCGAAGACGGGATCTGATCGCCTGTGTCGCACTGTGACCTGTCCCCTGCGGAAACCCGAGGCCCGACCCGCAATGAACCTGACCTCCATACAGCTGGTCTGGACCGTCATCGGCGGCGCAGCCCTGCTGTTCACCGCCATCCTGGTGGCGACGCTGCGCTTCAAGAACACGACCAAGACCGAGGAGTCGGGCGACTCCTGGGAGCGCACCGAGGAGCGCCGCCGGCGCAAGGAGATGATCTACGGGATCTCCTCCTACGTCCTGCTGTTCTGCTGCGCCGGCGTCGCGGCCGCGCTGTCGTTCCACGGCCTGGTGGGCTTCGGCAAGGAGAACCTCGGCCTGTCCAACGGCTGGGAGTACCTCGTCCCGTTCGGCCTGGACGGCGCCGCGATGTTCTGCTCGGTGCTCGCCGTACGCGAGGCCAGCCACGGTGACGCGGCGCTCGGTTCGCGTCTGCTGGTCTGGGTGTTCGCGATCGCCTCGGCCTGGTTCAACTGGGTGCACGCCCCGCGCGGCATGGCGCACGACGGTGCCCCGGAGTTCTTCTCCGGCATGTCCATCTCGGCCGCGATCCTGTTCGACCGGGCACTGAAGCAGACCCGCAAGGCCGCGCTGCGCGAGCAGGGCCTCGTCCCGCGCCCGCTGCCGCAGATCCGCATCGTGCGCTGGCTGCGCGCCCCCCGCGAGACCTACGCCGCCTGGTCGCTGATGCTGCTGGAGAACGTGCGCAGCCTGGACGAGGCGGTCGAGGAGGTGCGCGAGGAGCGCCAGGCGAAGGAGGCGGCCAAGCTGCGCGCCCGCAGCGCCGACCGTCGCGAGCGTGCCGAGCTCAAGGCCATCTCCCGTCAGGGCGGCGTGCTCTCCCGGGCCCGCGGCGGCCGTCAGGTGCCCGCGCTCACCGCTGCCGGAGACGGCCCGAACGCTACGGAGCCTGCCCTAGCCGCTGACGCCGACGCCACCACCTCCCAGACCGGCCGCTCCGTGCTGGAGCCCGCCTCGCCCAGCGCCCTGGAGGCCGGCCGCCGGCCGCGTGCCGCCGTCGGCTCCTCCTCGACCGGCTCCCTCGGCGACTCGTCCTACCTCGGCAGCGGCTCCTCGTCGTCCTCCTACCGCAGCTCGACGATCGACCTGACGGCCGACGACGACACCCTGTCGATGCCGAAGCTGGACTCGCTGGAGCGCAAGCTGCGCGCCATCGAGCAGCAGCTCGGCTGACCCCCCGCGGGGACGGCCCACCACGGCCCACCACGGCCCACGAGGTACCCCACCCGCAGCACCCGAACGACCCGCACCACCACGCACGACGGCCGCCCCCTCGCAGGAAGGGGGCGGCCGTTGTGCGTGGTGGTGTCGGCCCGGGGCGACGGGCCCCGGGCCCGGGCGCTACTTGTCGGCGCCCACCAGTTCGTGGTCTCCGCCGCCACCCTCGGCGGCCACCCGGCGGTTGCGCAGGACCGACGAACCGAGGGCGAGACCGATGAAGGCGACGCCGATCAGGCCGGTGACGATCTCCGGGATGTGGTACTCGATGCCGACCAGCAGGATCACCGAGAGCGCGCCGATCGCGTAGTGCGCGCCGTGCTCCAGGTAGACGTAGTCGTCCAGGGTGCCCTGACGGACCAGGAAGACGGTCAGCGAGCGGATGTACATCGCGCCGATGCCCAGGCCCAGGGTGATCTGGAAGATGTCGCTGGAAATGGCGAACGCGCCGACCACGCCGTCGAAGGAGAACGACGCGTCCAGCACCTCCAGGTACATGAAGAGGAAGAACGCGGCCTTGCCGCCCACCTGGACGATGGACTTCCCGGACTTCGCGGCCTTCTCCTCCTCTTCCTCGCCCTCCTCCAGGCCCGCCTCGAAGATCGAGGAGAGCCCGTTCACGGCGAGGTAGGTGACCAGGCCGAGCACACCGGCGAGCAGCACCGTCTCGGCGTGCTCCCCGGCGAAGAAGTTGGACGCCAGCAGCAGCGTGACCAGGGCGACGACGGTGGAGAAGGCCTCCAGCTTGCCGACCTTCTCCAGCGGGCGCTCGATCCAGGCCAGCCAGTTGTAGTCCTTCTCCTCGAAGATGAAGTCGAGGAAGATCATCAGCAGGAAGACGCCGCCGAAGGCCGCGATGGCCGGGTTCGCGGCCTCCAGGTACTGGGCGTAGGTGAGGCCCTCGTACGTCTTGTCGGAGTGGAGCGCGAGGTCGATGACCGTCGACGGGTTGAGGTGCGCGGTGAGGCCGACGACCAGCAACGGGAAGATCAGCCGCATGCCGAAGACGGCGATCAGCACGCCGACGGTGAGGAAGATCTTCTGCCAGTACGGGTTCATCCGCTTCAACACCGTGGCGTTGACCACCGCGTTGTCGAACGACAGGGAGATCTCCAGGATGGAGAGGATCAGCACGATGCCGAATCCTTCAGCTCCCCAGAGCAGGCCGGCTGCGATCAGCCCGATGACGGTGATCGCGAATGACCAGCCGAAGGTGCGGAGGAACACGGGACTTGGTTACCTTTCGAGTTCATGGCGCCGAGGACGTCGACCGGGTCGACGACGGGTTTCGGGCCTTTACTGTACGTTTACGCCAAAATCGAGGGCAATGCCGCGCAGCCCCGAGGCGTACCCCTGGCCCACCGCGCGGAACTTCCACTCGCCCGCGTAGCGGTACAGCTCGCCGAAGATCATCGCAGTCTCGCTGGAGGCGTCCTCGGTCAGGTCGTAGCGGGCGATCTCCTGCCCGTCCAGGGAGTTGACCACCCGGATGTAGGCGTTGCGCACCTGACCGAAGTTCTGCAGGCGCGACTCGGCGTCGTAGATCGACACCGGGAAGGCCACCTTGTCCACCTGCGGCGGGACGAGGTCCAGGTTGACCAGCACGACCTCGTCGTCGCCCTCGCCGTCACCGGTGAGGTTGTCGCCGGTGTGCTCGACCGAGCCCTCGGGGCTCTTGAGGTTGTTGTAGAAGACGAAGTACTCGTCACCGAGCACCCGGCCGCCGGAGCACAGCAGCGCGCTCGCGTCGAGGTCGAACGGCGCACCGGTGGTCGAGCGGGCGTCCCAGCCGAGGCCGATCTGCACCTGCGTCAGATTCGGCGCGGCCTTGGTGAGCGAGACGTTTCCACCCTTGGCGAGCGTGACACTCATGGCTGTCCTTCCTCCCTTTCCTCCCGGGGCGCATCTCAGGTCTATTCCCCCGTGGCCCCGCCCGGCCTCCTTCGGCCGGCTGAACTTCCTGAACTCCTATCCTTCCAGTGCACCGGGACAGCACGAAGCCGGGGCGGCCGCGGACGTCGTGCGGCGGGCGCCCGCGTGCCCGCGCCCCCCCCCCCCCCCCCCCGGCCCGGTGGTGCCCCGTCAGGCCCGGAGGGCCCGCCGACCGGCTCAGACGTTGACGCCGAAGTCCTGGGCGATGCCGCGCAGGCCGGAGGCGTACCCCTGGCCGATGGCGCGGAACTTCCACTCGGCGCCGTTGCGGTACAGCTCGCCGAAGACCATCGCGGTCTCGGTCGAGGCGTCCTCGGAGAGGTCGTACCGCGCCAGCTCCTTGTTGTCCGCCTGGTTCACCACGCGGATGAACGCGTTGCGGACCTGGCCGAAGTTCTGGGTCCGGTTCTCGGCGTCGTAGATCGACACCGGGAAGACGATCTTCTGCACATCGGCCGGGACGGTCGCCAGGTTGACCTTGATGGCCTCGTCGTCGCCCTCGCCCGCACCGGTCAGGTTGTCACCGGTGTGCTCGACCGAGCCGTCGGGGCTGGTCAGGTTGTTGAAGAAGACGAAGTTGCCGTCCTTGTCGACCTTGCCCTGGTCGTCGCAGAGCAGAGCGCTGGCGTCCAGGTCGAAGTCCGTGCCGGTGGTGGTACGGACGTCCCAGCCAAGGCCGATGACCACGGCGGTCAGGCCGGGGGCTTCCTTGGTGAGCGAGACATTGCCGCCCTTGCTCAGGCTGACACCCACTGGTCCTCCAAGATTCGGGAGGCACTCCCTGGTGCCCCCGTGGTGCGGTCCGAGGTGTCGGCGGTGATCGCGCCGAGCCTCTGACCAGCCAACGGACCGATCGTAGTGCCGGGTTCCCGTCCTGGGCGGGGAACGGGCCCGGCGTGGCTGTTCGAATCTGCGCGGGCAGCCTCCCCGCGGTCGGATCCCAGCCCGCCGAGCCCGTGCGGCGCCCCCGCGAGGGGGCCCGCGGGGGGGCGTCAGAGCGCGCCGAGGACCTTCAGGTACTCCTGCTCGTCCCGCGCGTCCGGCAGGTCGTTGACGACGCTCCAGCGGACCACGCCGGCCTTGTCGATCACGAAGGTGCCGCGCACCGCGCAGCCCTTCTCCTCGTTGAAGACGCCGTAGGCGCGGGAGACCTCGCCGTGCGGCCAGAAGTCGGAGAGCAGCGGGTAGTCCAGGCCCTCCTGCTCGGCGAAGACGCGCTGGGTGAACGGCGAGTCGTTGGAGACGCCGAGGACCTGCACGTCGTCGTTCTGGAGGCGCGGCAGCTCCTTCTGGATCGCGCAGACCTCGCCGGTGCAGACGCCGGTGAAGGAGAACGGGTAGAAGACCAGGACGACGTTCTTCTCGCCCCGGAAGTCGGAGAGCTTGACCAGCTCGCCGTGCTGGTTCTTCAGCTCGAAGTCCGGAGCCTGGGTGCCGACCTCGATGGCCATGGTGGGACCTTTCTGACGCGACAGGGCCGCGCGGCGGGCGCGGCGAGCGCCATCCTCGCATTCACCGGCACCGATTCGGCCGAACGGGTGAGGCGACCGGGGCCGGAGCGGCGACTTTCGCCCTCGGCGAACGCACCCCCCGGCGAGGCGTCCAGCCCGACGCGCCAAACGGCCGGGCCCCGCTGGAGGAAGCTCCAACGGGGCCCGGCTCGGGGATCGCGGCTCAGGCGCGAGGGGCGCTCAGCGCTTGCCCGCCTTGGCGGCCTTGGTCGCCAGACGGGTGGCGGCCCAGTCCTTGGCGATGGCGATCGAGCTGGTCTGCGAGAGGCCGGCGGTCCGGGCCGCGTCGGCGATGTCGGAGGCCTCGATGTGGCCGTCACGGCCGGTCTTGGGCGTCAGCAGCCAGATCAGGCCGCCCTCGGCCAGGTATTCCAGGGCGTCGACGAGGGAGTCGGTGAGATCTCCGTCGTCGTCGCGGTGCCACAGCATGACGGCGTCGGCGACGTCGTCGTAGTCCTCGTCGACGAGATCCGTCCCGGTGATCTCCTCGATGCCCTCGCGGAGTTCCTGGTCACTGTCTTCGTCGTACCCCAGCTCCTGGATGATCTGGTCCTTCTCGAAACCGAGACGGTGGGCCGGGTTGGACTTGTCCGCGGGGTCCGCGGTCGCGCTCACGGGAATAACCTCCAGTATTCGGCTCGGCGTCCATGCCGAGGCTGTGGCCGTAGTCCACACGGGCGCGGCGGTTCGCGCAAGTACCCGACCCCCGATCCCCTCCAAAGGTTGACGTGTCGCAGGGGGACACGCCGGTCGACGTGTCGTGAATCACACCGATTTGCCCTTCTCTGCATGGGACAAGGATGCTTCGGGTTGCCCTGGTCCACAGGCCGTACGCGTGCCCGAGATGCGAACGGCATTCGGGTCCGCGCGTGCGCGGGCGTAGAGTCTCCTGTTGGCCCTCACCCCGACCGCCCGCCATCGGACGGTCGGGCAACCAGGTCGGACCACCTCTGTTCGTAACACCCGGTGGTGCGGGGCGCAGGCAAGAGCGCCTGCTCCGCGCGCCGCCAGACCGTACCGCCCACCGGGCGGAACGGTTACCGATCGGTAGAGATGACGGATCTCCGAGCGCGGTAGCACGATGGAGGCGGCGCGACACACCTCAGTTTCGACCGACAGTGAAGGAACAGCGTGGCTTCCGGATCCGATCGCAACCCGATCATCATTGGCGGCCTTCCGAGTCAGGTCCCGGACTTCGATCCCGAGGAGACCGCGGAATGGCTGGAGTCGCTTGACGCGGCCATCGACGAGCGGGGGCGCGAGCGCGCCCGCTACCTGATGCTCCGCTTGATCGAGCGCGCCCGCGAGAAGCGTGTCGCCGTGCCCGAGATGCGCAGCACGGACTACGTCAACACCATCGCCACCAAGGACGAGCCGTTCTTCCCCGGCAACGAGGAGATCGAGCGCAAGGTCCTCAACGCGACCCGCTGGAATGCGGCCGTCATGGTCTCCCGGGCGCAGCGTCCGGGCATCGGCGTGGGCGGCCACATCGCCACCTTCGCCTCCTCCGCGTCGCTCTACGACGTCGGCTTCAACTACTTCTTCCGCGGCAAGGACGCCGAGGGCGAGTCCGGCGACCAGATCTTCTTCCAGGGTCACGCCTCCCCCGGCATCTACGCCCGCGCCTTCCTCCTGGACCGACTGTCCGAGCAGCAGCTCGACGCCTTCCGCCAGGAGAAGTCGAAGGCGCCGTACGGCCTCTCCAGCTACCCGCACCCGCGGCTCATGCCGGACTTCTGGGAGTTCCCGACCGTCTCGATGGGCCTCGGCCCGCTCGGCGCGATCTACCAGGCCCGGATGAACCGCTACCTGGAGCACCGGGGCATCAAGGACACCTCCGACTCGCACGTCTACGCCTTCCTCGGCGACGGCGAGATGGACGAGCCGGAGTCGCTGGGCCAGCTGTCGCTCGCCTCGCGCGAGGGCCTGGACAACCTGACCTTCGTGGTCAACTGCAACCTGCAGCGCCTGGACGGCCCGGTCCGCGGCAACGGCAAGATCATCCAGGAGCTGGAGTCCCAGTTCCGGGGCGCCGGCTGGAACGTCATCAAGCTGGTCTGGGACCGCAGCTGGGACCCGCTGCTCGCGCAGGACCGCGACGGCGTCCTGGTGAACAAGCTCAACACCACCGTCGACGGGCAGTTCCAGACGTACGCCACCGAGACCGGCGCGTACATCCGGGAGAACTTCTTCGGCGGCGACCTGCGGCTGCGCAAGATGGTCGAGAGCATGACCGACCAGCAGATCCAGCACCTGGGTCGCGGCGGCCACGACCACGCCAAGGTCTACGCGGCGTTCAAGGCGGCCCGCGAGCACAAGGGCCAGCCGACGGTCATCCTGGCCCAGACGGTCAAGGGCTGGACGCTCGGCCCGAACTTCGAGGGCCGCAACGCGACGCACCAGATGAAGAAGCTGACGGTCGAGGACCTGAAGCGCTTCCGCGACCGCCTGCACATCCCGATCACGGACAAGCAGTTGGAGGAGGGCTACCCGCCCTACTACCACCCGGGCCGTGACTCGGAGGAGATCCAGTACATGCACGACCGCCGCAAGGAGCTGGGCGGCTACGTGCCGACCCGCAAGGTGCGGCCGCGGCAGCTGGAGCTCCCGGGCGACGACGCCTACAAGGCGGTCAAGAAGGGTTCGGGCAACCAGACCATCGCCACCACCATGGCGTTCGTCCGGGTGCTCAAGGACCTGATGCGGGACAAGGGCATCGGCAACCGCTTCGTGCCGATCGCGCCCGACGAGTACCGCACCTTCGGCATGGACTCGCTCTTCCCGTCGGCGAAGATCTACAACCCGCTGGGCCAGACCTACGAGTCGGTCGACCGCGACCTGCTCCTGGCCTACAAGGAGTCGCCGAAGGGCCAGATGCTGCACGACGGCATCTCCGAGGCGGGCTGCACCGCCTCGCTGATCGCCGCCGGTTCGTCGTACGCGACGCACGGCGAGCCGCTGATCCCGGTCTACGTCTTCTACTCGATGTTCGGGTTCCAGCGCACCGGTGACCAGTTCTGGCAGATGGCGGACCAGCTGGCCCGCGGCTTCGTGATCGGCGCCACCGCCGGCCGCACCACGCTGACCGGCGAGGGCCTGCAGCACGCGGACGGTCACTCGCACCTGCTGGCCTCGACCAACCCGGGCGTCGTCGCGTACGACCCCGCGTACGGCTTCGAGATCGCGCACATCGTCCAGGACGGTCTGCGGCGGATGTACGGCTCGTCGGCGGAGTTCCCGCACGGCGAGGACGTCTTCTACTACATGACCGTCTACAACGAGCCGATCAAGATGCCGGCCGAGCCGGAGAACGTCGACGTCGAGGGCATCCTCAAGGGTCTGCACCGGTACGCTCCGGCGACCGCCGGCCAGATCCCGGCCCAGATCCTCGCCTCCGGCGTGGCCGTGCCGTGGGCCCTGGAGGCCCAGCGCGTCCTCGCCGAGGAGTGGAACGTCAAGGCCGACGTCTGGTCCGCGACCTCCTGGAACGAGCTGCGCCGCGACGCGGTGGAGGCCGAGGAGTTCAACCTCCTGCACCCGGAGGAGCAGCAGCGCGTCCCGTACGTGACGCAGAAGCTGCAGGGCGCCGAGGGCCCGTTCGTCGCCGTCTCCGACTGGATGCGCGCGGTGCCGGACCAGATCTCGCGCTGGGTGCCGGGGCAGTACCAGTCGCTGGGTGCCGACGGCTTCGGCTTCGCCGACACCCGTGGCGCGGCCCGTCGCTTCTTCCACATCGACGCGCAGTCGGTCGTCCTGGGTGTGCTCACCGAGCTCGCCAAGCAGGGCAAGATCGACCGCAGCGCGCTGAAGGACGCGATCGACCGCTACCAGCTGCTGGACGTGGCCGCGGCCGACCCGGGTGCCGCCGGCGGCGACGCCTGAGCACGCGACGAGCCGGTGACCCGGTAGACCGGTGATCCGGTAGGCCGGTCCGCCGGTCCAGGGGCCGGACCTCCCGACGGGGGGTCCGGCCCTTCGCCGTCCCCGGCCCCGACCCGGGCGTGACCTCCGTCACATCCCCTTGAACCTCACACAGGTGTGAGCTCCTAGGGTCGTTCCCAGACGAACCGGACCACCCCAGGAGGGTCTCCCATGAACGCCGTCCACCCCGAGCCCGCCGCCGGCGGCAACGCGTACAACCGCGGCGTGATCACCGAGTTCCGGGCCTCGGCCGGCCGGGTCGGCGGCTCCTTCGCGGGCACCCCGCTGCTCCTGCTCACCACCTGGGGCCGGCGCAGCGGCGAGCCGCGCACCGCGCCGCTGGTCCATCTGACCGACGCCGGGGGTCCGGTGGTCTTCGCCTCCAACGGCGGCGCCCCGACCGACCCCGACTGGTACCGCAACCTGGCCGACCGCCCCGAGGTGACCGTCGAGCTCGGCGCCGAGCGCTACCCGGCGCTGGCCGTCACGGTGGCGGACGACGCCCGGTACGAGGCCCTGTGGGCCGCCCAGATCGCCGCCCAGCCGTCGTTCGCGGCCTTCCGGGCCCGGGCCGGCCGCGTCGTCCCGCTGGTGGAGCTGCGCCGCCTGACCGGCTGACCCGAACGTGCCGGCGCCCCGGACTCCAGGGGGGGGGGGGGGGGGGGGGGCCGGGGGGCGGGGGGGGGGGGGGTGTTGGGGGGGGGGGGGGCGCCGGCGGCGCCACCGCGGCGCGCCC